>JAIVHR010000092.1 GCA_020200935.1 Sphingomonadales bacterium | reverse complement strand
GTGATGAACATTCGCGTGCGCACGACATCGGAGAGACTGCCGCCCAACTCCCCGATCGCCGCCTCGATGATTTCGAAACACCGCCGCGCCTGCGCCGCCGCATGGCCGGGCGTCGAGAGGCCGTCAGGCTCGACGGGCGCCGTGCCCGAAACGAGGATGCGATCACCGACGCGGACGGCGCGCGAGAAGCCGAAGGCCTCTTCGTAGGGCGAAGCCGATTCCGTGCGCTTCATCGTTCAGCCGCAATCGCTGTATTCTGATCGTGGACAAGCCGCCATTCGCCATTTTCGAGCCCGAAACCGAGCGTCAGATAGCCGGGCCGCGCCGGCACCGGACCCGCGCCGTCTTCGTCGAAACTCGTACGGTAAAGCGCATGTCCATAGCCGCCAGTCTCATGCAGATGAACCGGCTCGAAGGTCATGACCCAGTCGGGTGCGGCGAAAAACGTCTCGTGAAATTCGAGATATTCGGCGCGTGTCCGGGTTATCCGGCCGGTGGGGAAGATCAGCAACAGGTCCCGGCCTTGCGTGCTCGTCGCCACTATATCGACGAAATTGCGCGACTGGATGGCTGCGATATGCCTGTCGACAACGGTCTGCAGGGACGGCGGCGGCGGCGCGGTGGTCGCGCAGCCGGCGAGCAGGGCCACTATCACCGCTGGAATTGCAGCACGCATCGCCTACCCCATCGTCGGAATGACGAAGGCGTCCTTGTTGTCCGCCTCGGCGAAGCCGTCGGGCCAGCGCTGCGTGACCTTCTTGAGCTTGGTCCAGAAGCGGACGCCTTCCATGCCGTGCTGGTCGGAATCGCCGAAGCCCGAGCGCTTCCAGCCGCCGAATGTGTGGTAGGCGACGGGGACCGGGATCGGCACGTTGATGCCGACCATGCCGACATTGACGCGCTGGGCGAATTCGCGGGCGGCATGGCCGTTGCGGGTGAAGATCGCGACGCCGTTGCCATATTGGTGCTTGCTCGGCAGCGCGACGGCCTCGTCGAAACTGTCGGCGCGGACCATCTGCAGGACGGGGCCGAAGATTTCCTCCTTGTAGCTCTCCATATCGGGGGTCACTCGGTCGAACAGCGAGGGGCCGATGAAGAAGCCCTTTTCGTGGCCCTGGAGCGAAAAGCCGCGGCCGTCGACGACGAGCTCGGCGCCTTCATCGACACCTTTCTGGATCCAGCCCTCGACCCGCTGTTTGTGCTCGGGCGTGACGACGGGGCCGTAATGTGCATCCTCGTCGGTCGAGATGCCGACGCGTAGCGCGTTGATCGCCGGCACCATCTTGTCGCGCAGCCTGTCGGCGGTCTCCTCGCCGACCGGCACCACCACCGGCAGCGCCATGCAGCGTTCGCCCGCGCTGCCGAAAGCCGCGCCGGCGAGATCGCTGACCACCTGGTCGAGATCGGCGTCGGGCATGACGATGCCGTGATTCTTCGCGCCGCCCATCGCCTGGACGCGCTTGCCCGCGGCGACGCCGCGCCGATAGACATAATGCGCGATCTCGGACGATCCGACGAAGCTCACCGCCTTGATCTCCTCATGATCGAGGATCGCATCGACCATCTCCTTGTCGCCGTGAACGACCTGCAGGATGCCGTCAGGCAGCCCCGCCTCCTTCATCAGCTCGGCAAGCCGGACCGGCACGCTCGGATCGCGCTCGGAGGGCTTGAGGATAAAGGCGTTGCCGCAGGCGATCTCGACGCCGAACATCCACATCGGGATCATCGCCGGAAAGTTGAACGGCGTGATGCCGGCGACGATGCCCAATGGCTGGCGCATCGAATAGACGTCGATGCCGGGGCCGGCGCCCTGGGTGTATTCGCCCTTCAGCGCATGCGGGATGCCGCAGGCGAACTCGATCACTTCCAATCCGCGTTGAACGTCGCCGCGCGCATCGGCGACGACCTTGCCATGTTCCGAAGACAGCAGCTCGGCGAGCTCGTCCATATGGTCCTCGACGAGCTGCTTGTATTTGAACATCACCCGGGCGCGGCGCTGCGGATTGGTCGCCGCCCATTCGGGCTGCGCCGCGCGGGCCTTTTGGACGGCTCCTTCGAGGTCATCCGCCGTGCCGAGCGCCACCCGCGCCTGCACCTCGCCATTGTTGGGATCCCAGATATCGTGGCTGCGCGATCCGCCGCCCCCGGTCGCCTCGCCACCGATGAAATGCTCGACCGTCCGCATTGCTTTCCCTCTCCTGCGCGATAGAAATTTCGTCGATGCCATAGTCCCGGCGCCGCGCGCTGGCTATGGCTGTCGGATGGATAACGGATCAGCGGACCTGGGGGTCCGCCCGGGGAGAGGAATTCAATGGCGCTCGAACACGGTGCGAGGACGGTAAACGAACTGGCGGATTACTGGGCGGAGCAACGCCCCGACAAGGTGGCCTATCGCTTCGAGGGACGCGCGACGACCTTCGGCGAGGTGCGCGAGAAGATGGAGGCGCTGGCCCGCGGGCTCGCCGCGGCCGGGCTCGGCAAGGGCAAGCGGATCGCCTGGGTCGGCAAGAATTCTGACTGGTATTTTCTGCTGCTCTTCGCCGCGGGCCGCGTCGGGGCGACGCTCGTCCCGGTCGGCTGGCGGCTCGCCTATCCCGAAATGCGCTTCATCGTCGACGATGCCGAGGCTGAAGCTATCGTCGCGACGCCCGAATTTCTCGAGACGGCGCAAAAGCTCACCGAGGAGATCGAGGGGGTGACGACGCTGTTCGTCAGCGAAGGAACCGCCGACGTCCCTTCGCTCGAAGAGATCGCCGATGCGGCGGCCGGCGACGAGGCCCCGCCGCCGCCGGGCCGCGAAGACGGCCTCGTCCAGCTCTACACCTCGGGCACGACGGGCAACCCCAAGGGCGTCGTGCTGACGCATGGCAATTTCCTAGATCTCGGCGCCGATCCCGATGTCGAGGCGCCCGATTGGGATCAGTGGAGCGACCAGGATTCGGGCCTCAACCCGATGCCGGTCTCGCATATCGCCGGCACCGGTTATGG
>JAIVHR010000254.1 GCA_020200935.1 Sphingomonadales bacterium | reverse complement strand
GTCGAGCTTCCTCGAGCGCGAGACCGGGCGAATCGATCTCGACAGCGTCAATCCGAGCTGGCTGATCTTTTCCGACGGCTTTTCCTCGGGCCGGCGGCTGTCGAGCGCGGCCAAGCGCCTGTTCGACATACTCGCCAGCGCGATCCTGCTCGCGCTCACCCTGCCGGTGATCCTGCTGACCGCGCTGCTCGTCCGGCTCGAAAGCAAAGGGCCGGCCTTCTTCCGCCAAAAGCGCGTCGGGCTCTATGGTCAGGAATTCGAGCTGATCAAGCTGCGCTCGATGCACGAGGATGCCGAAGCCGAGGGCGAGCCGGTCTGGGCGCAGAAGGACGATCCGCGGGTCACGCGGATCGGCAGGATCATCCGCCAATTGCGCATCGACGAGCTGCCGCAGGCCTGGACGGTCCTGAAGGGCGAGATGAGCTTCGTCGGGCCGCGGCCCGAGCGCAAGCATTTCGTCGACGATCTGACGACCAAGATGCCCTTTTACGCCGAACGCCACATGGTCAAGCCGGGGATCACCGGCTGGGCGCAGATCAACTATCCCTATGGCGCGAGCCTCGAGGATTCGCGGCACAAGCTCGAATTCGACCTCTATTACGCCAAGAATTACACGCCCTTTCTCGATCTGCTGATCATCCTCCAGACGGTGCGGGTGGTGATCTGGCCTGAAGGGGCGCGCTGAGATGATCGGCGCGATCGGCCAATATAGCCACGCGGCGGCAGCGGCGGTCTTCGGGCTGCTGGCGCTCTGGCAATTTTCGCGGACCGAGCGGCGTAAGGCGATGGTGGTGCTCGGCGTGGCCTTCGGGCTGACCGCGATCTGGGCCGCCGCGGCCGCCCTGCTCGGCCCCGGCGCCGCCTTCGCGCGCGCCGCCGAGACGGCGCGCAACCTCGGCTATCTCGGCTATCTGCTGGCGCTGATCGGCCATGGCGTCGGCGACGATCGGCGGCGCTTTGTCCATCTCGTCTTCGCCTCGCTGTTTTTCGTCGGGCTGCTGCAGGGCGCGATGGATATCGCGGCGGGGCTGGTCTTTCCGGGCTACGCCGCCGAGATCGCGATCCAGGGGTCGGTCGCCGCGCTCCACCTGACCCTGATCATCGGCGCATTGCTGATGGTCAATCTGCTTTACGGCTCGGCGGCGCCCGAGGCGCGCTGGGGCATCCGCCAGACGATGATCGCGCTCGCCGCGATGTGGGGCTACGACCTCAACCTCTACACCTTCGCCTGGCTCGGCAGCGCCGCGCAGGATGAGCTGCTCTCGCTGCGCGGGCTGCTGATGGTAGCGATGGTGCCGTCCTTCATCGTCGCCACCCGGCGCAGCGCCGGGCTCAAGATGAAGATCTCGCGCCAGGTCACCTTCCGGTCGCTCTCTTTGGTCGCGATCTTCGGCTATTTCGGGGCGATGTATCTGGCTTTCGGCGCGATCGATGCGGTCGCCGGGCGGCGCGCCGATCTGGTCCAGATCGTGCTCGTCTTCCTGATGTCGGCGGGCGCCATCCTGCTGCTGCCATCCTCGCGGGTGCGCGCCTGGATCAAGGTCAAGTTCGCCAAGCATCTGTTCGAGCATCGCTATGACTATCGCGCCGAGTGGATCCGCTTCAACGATACTTTGGCCCGGCCCGGAGACCAGGCCGATCCGCTCGACGCCAGGGTGGTCCGCGCGATCGCCGAGATCGCCGGTGCCGAAGGGGGGATCCTCCTCGTGCCGCGCGAGGGCGGCGGGCTGGCGCCCTCGGCGCGCTGGAAATGGACCGGGCTCGAGGTGCCGCCGAAGGCCGGCGGAGAGGGCTTCGCGCGCTGGCTCGAGGCGAGCGGCCATATCGTCGAGATCGAACCGCTGCGCAACCAACCCGCCGAGCCGAGGCCCGTCGCCTCGCTGGTTCCCGACTGGATGCTCGCATCCGCGGGGGCCTGGGCGGTGGCGCCGCTGATCCATCGCGACCGGTTGGCCGGCGCGGTGCTGCTCGAACAGCCGCGCATCGCCCGCACGCTCGATTGGGAGGATTTCGACCTGTTGAAGATCGCCGGCCGCCAGGCGGCGAGCTATCTCGCCGAGGCGCAGAGCCACGAGAAGCTCGCCGAATCGCGGCGCTTCGACGAGTTCAACCGGCGCTTCGCCTTCATCCTTCACGACATCAAGAATATCGTCAGTCAGTTGAGTCTGGTCGCGCGCAACGCCGAGCGCCATGCCGACAATCCCGAATTCCGCGCCGACATGGTGGCGACCCTGCGCGGTTCGGTCGACAAGATGAATGCGCTGCTCGCCCGGCTCGCGCCCAACGAGCGCGGCCCGACCGAAGAGCCGCGGCCGATCGGGCTGCGCCATGTCGCGCAATCGGTCGCCGCGCAGAAATCGCCCTCGCACCCGGTGCTGCTGGCGCCGGGCGAAGAGGCGCTCGCGCTGGCCGATCCGCACCGGATCGAGACCGCGCTCGCCCATATCGTCCAGAATGCGATCGACGCCAGCCCCGAAGCAACGCCGGTGCGGATCGAGGTGCGCGAAGCACAGGGCGAGGCTCGCATCGCGGTGCGCGACCGCGGCGCCGGCATGTCGGGCGATTTCATCCGCAACGAGCTGTTCCGCCCCTTCAGCTCATCGAAGGAAACCGGCTTCGGGGTCGGCGCCTTCGAGGCGCGTGCACTGGTCGGCGAGATGGGTGGACGGCTCGAGGTCGAAAGCCGCGAGGGCGAGGGGAGCTGCTTCACGATCATCCTGCCGCTGGCCAGCCAGGATGCCCGCGATAGCGATGAAAGGATGAGTGCCTGATGGCCGATGCCAAGCCCGTCCTGCTGATCGTCGAGGATGACGAGGGGCTGCAGCGCCAGCTCAAATGGGCCTATGACGATTATGAGGTCATCGCCGCGGGCAATCGCGAGGCGGCGATCGCGGCGCTGCGCCAGCATGAGCCCGCCGTCGTCACGCTCGATCTCGGCCTGCCGCCCGATCCCGACGGCACCAGCGAGGGTTTCGCCACGCTGCAGAAGATCCT
>JAIVHR010000253.1 GCA_020200935.1 Sphingomonadales bacterium | reverse complement strand
CGGCGATCTCGTCGATCTTGTCGGTATCGATCGCGGCGATGTTCATCCGGCCGTCGGGGATGATGTAGACCGCCTGTTCGTGGGCCAGCCGCGCCACCGCTTCGGGCGTCACCTCGATCAGCGAGAACATGCCGAAGCCCTTGTCGATATAGGTCCAGTCGCGATCCTGCCGGGCCCGCGCCAGCGCCAGCGACAGCGCCCTGCGGTTGCCGTTGATCCGGTTGCGGATATGTTCGAGTTCCTCGCGCCAGTCGGCCGCGAGCTCTTCATCCTCGAGGATCGTGCGAACAATGCTCGCGCCGTGATCGGGCGGCATCGAATAGCTCGCCCGGGCGATCGAGAGCAGCGCCGAATTGGCGGCGCCGAGATCTGGGTTGTCCTTCGAGACGAGCAGCGCGACGCCGGTGCGCTCGCGATAGATGCCGAAATTCTTCGAACAGCTCAGCGCCAGCAGCATCTCGGGCGCATGCTCGGCGACGATCGCGATCCGCTGCGCATCGGCGGCGAAGCCGATGCCGAAGCCGATATAGGCGGCGTCGACGAAGGGGATCAGCCCACGCGCCGTGATGCCCTTGGTCAATTCGGCCAGCGCCTCGGGCGACGGGTCGATGCCGGTCGGATTGTGGCAGCTCGAATGGATGATCACGACATCGCCGCGGCTCGCCGTGTCGAGTTCGGCGAGGATCGCACCGATATCGGGCTCGGCGGTATATCGGACATAGGGATAATAGGCGGTCGAGGCGCCGATCGCGCCGAGGATCGCCTTGTGGTTGGGCCAGGTCGGCTCGGGCAGCCAGAAGGTGGTGCCGGGATTGAGCTGCCGGGCGAGCTCGGCGAGCAGCCGCACGGCGCCCGAACCGCCGAGCGACTGGATGCCGATCATATCGCGGCCATAACCGAGGTCCGGCAGCACGGCACCGGCCAGCAATTCGACGAAGCGCGGATCGCCGCCGACCCCGACATAACTCTTGGTCTCCTGCCCCTCCAGCAGCCGCCGCTCGGCCGCCTTCACCGCGCGCATGACCGGCGTGCGGCCGAGTTCGTCCTTATAGACGCCGATCCCGAAATCGACCTTGTCGTCGCGCGGATCGGCCGCATAGGCGCGGCTGACGGCGATGATCTGGTCGATCGAACGGGTTTCGGCTTTTTCGAACATTGCGATCCTTGCTGGAAAATAGGGTGGAGAAACTGGAGCGGCGGAATTGCGGCCTCGTTAGCCGGAGAACGGCCGGCGGGATAGATCAAACCCTCTCGCGCGTTGACCCCCATAACAGCCATGGAATCGATTTTCAGCAGGCGTTCAGGCGCCATTCGCCAGGAAGGACCCGATGACTTCGATAGATCGCAGATCGATATTGAGCGGTAGCGCCGCGACGGCGTTGCTGATGCTCGCCGGCTGCGGCGGCGAAGCGCGCGCTCAGGGCCGCAGAGTCAATTTGTCCGAAGCGCAATGGCGCGAGCGGCTGAGCGCGGCCGAATTCCGCGTGCTGCGCCGGTCGGCGACCGAACGCCCGTTTTCGAGCCCGCTCGACGACGAACATCGCCGCGGCACCTTCGTCTGCGCGGGCTGCGGCAACCGATTGTTCAGCTCGCAGACCAAATTCGACAGCGGCACCGGCTGGCCGAGCTTCTATCGCCCGCTTGCCGGCGCCGTCGGCACCGAGACCGACCGCAGCCTCGGCATGACGCGCACCGAGGTCCATTGCGCCGATTGCGGCGGCCATCTCGGCCATGTCTTCGATGACGGCCCGCCGCCGACCGGCAAACGCTATTGCATCAACGGCGTGGCGATGGATTTCCGCTTGGCCTAGACCGACGAAAGGATTTCATGAGTATCCTTCACCAACAGGAATTGTCGTCATTCCAGCGAAGGCTGGAATCTATCCCATCTATCGGCTCCAGGAATGGATATCCGGGATAGACCCCAGCCTGCGCTGGGGTGACGGGATGGTGCTATTGGGTGACAGGGAAGACATCAGAGGATTCAGGAATGTTCAGAAAGGCCACCCTCGCCATCGGCTCCGCAGCGGCGCTGGCCGTCGGTTTCGCGGCGATCTCGCTGCCGAGCGAGAACGCCACGGCCGAGGCGGCGGTGCGCATCCCGGCGCCCTCGATCAACGTGCCGGCGACGCGCGGCAACCAGGTCGCGGTGCTCGCCGGCGGCTGTTTCTGGGGCATGGAGGCGGTGTTCCAGCATGTCGACGGCGTCGAGAGCGTGGTCTCGGGCTATGCCGGAGGCAGCGCCGCGGATGCGGTCTATGAGCGCGTCGGCACGGGCCGGACCGGCCATGCCGAAGCGGTGCGCATCGTCTACGATCCGAGCGAGGTCAGCTATGGCCGGCTGCTGCAGATCTATTTCTCGGTCGCCCACGATCCGACCCAGGTCAATCGCCAGGGACCCGATGTCGGCCGCGACTATCGCTCGGCGATCTTCCCGCAGACCGCGCGCCAGCGCGAGGTCGCGCGCCGCTATATCGCCGAGCTCGACCGTTCGGGCCGTTTCGCGCGCGACATCGCGACGCGGATCGAGAGCGGCCGCTTCTACCGCGCCGAGGATCGTCACCAGAATTTCATGAACCGCAATCCGCGCCATCCGTACATCCTGGCGCACGATGTCGAGAAGGTGCGCGATCTGCGCAGCGCCTTCCCGAACGACTATCGGGCTGCGTCTGCGGATTGAAGCCGTGTGCTCCTGCGAAAGCAGGAGCACTGGACTCTTCCTTCCGTAAGCGTAAACTCTCCGCCAACCAGAACAGAACATACCGACCCGGGGAGTGGGATTCATGAAACGACTGATCACGTGCTTCTGCGCGGCTTTGGGCCTCGCGGCGACGCCGGCGCTCGCGCAGGATGTGCCCGAGGTCTCGCAGATCGTCGAGACCGGACATGGACAGGTACAGGGCCTTGCCCGCGACGGCATCGAGCAATTTCTGGGGCTTCGCTACGCCGCGCCGCCGGTCGGAGATTTGCGCTTCATGCCGCCCGGGGATCCGCAAAGCTGGCAGGGGATTGCCGACGCGGTGGCGCTCGGCGCGCCC
>JAIVHR010000091.1 GCA_020200935.1 Sphingomonadales bacterium | reverse complement strand
CTTCGTTGCGGGTGCTCCAGCTGTGGAGCAGCCGCGCCGCGACCTCCTTGCCGACCCCGGCCGGGCCGGTGATCAACACCCGGCTTCCCGTCGCGGCGACCTTTTTCAGCGTCGCGCGGACCGCATTGATCCCGGTCGAATTGCCGGTCAGCTCGTCTTCCTCGCCGACCCGCGCCCTCAGAGACTTGTTCTCGCGCCGCAGCCGCTCGGTCTCGGTCGCGCGCGAGACGAGGTGGAGCAGCCGCGCCGCCTCGAAGGGCTTTTCGATGAAATCGACCGCGCCGCGCCGGATCGCCGCCACCGCGGTGTCGATATTGCCGTGGCCGGAAATCATCAGCACCGGGATCGACGGATCGCGCGACTTGAACTCGTCGAGCAGCTCGAGCCCGTCGAGCTTCGATCCCTGCAGCCAGACATCGAGCAGCACCAGCGATGGCCGACGCACGTCCAGAGCGGCGAGCGCCTCGTCGCTGCTGCAGGCCGAGCGCGCCTCGTAGCCCTCGTCCTCGAGCACCCCGGCGACGAGTTCGCAAATGTCTCTTTCATCATCGACGACAAGAATATCGAGTGCCATGGATCAGTCCGTTGAGTTGCGTGTCAGTTGCGGGGGGCGGTCGGCCTCCCCTTCTTCATCGAATGCGTTTGCGCCGGCGAGATTGTCGAGCGTCGCCATGTCGAAGCGCATGTAGACCCGGGCGCCGCCCTGCTCGCGGTCGGCGAAGGCGATCGATCCGAAATGCTCCTCGACGATCTTCTTGACGATCGCGAGACCGAGGCCGGTGCCGCGCTCGCGCGTCGTCATATAGGGCTCGGTCAGCCGCTCGCGCTCCTCGGGCAGGCCGATTCCGTTATCGACGATCCTGATTTCGAGCCGTGTGCCTTCGAGTGAGGCGCCGACCTCGATCCGACCGCCCTTCCCTTCCCCACCGAATTTCTGCTCGACCGCCTCGACGGCATTCTTGACGACATTGGTCAGCGCCTGGCCGAGCTGGCGGCGATCGCAGACCAGCGGCGGCAGATCGTCGGGCGCGTCGAGCAGGAATTCGATCTCGCTGTGGGCGACCTCGTGCAGGAACACGGCCTGGCGCAGCAGATCGACCACCGATTCTTCGCGAAAGACCGGTTTGGGCATCCGCGCAAAGGAGGAAAATTCGTCGACCATGCGCCGAAGATCGCCGACCTGGCGGACGATCGTTCCGGTGAGCTTGCTGAAGACGCCCGAATCCTCCGGATCGACGATCGAACCAAACCGGCGCTCGAGCCGCTCGGCGGCGAGCTGGATCGGCGTCAGCGGGTTCTTGATTTCATGCGCGATACGGCGGGCGACGTCGGACCAGGCGGCCCTGCGCTGGTCGAGCAGCTGCTGGGTGATGTCATCGAAGGTCAGCACATAGCCGCCCTGATCCTCGACGACGGTCACCGCGAGCGTCCGCGGCTCGCCTTCGACCGCTATCTGGATCACGCTCTGCCGCTTGCCGCTTTCGAGCAGTTCGGCGAGTTCGGGGGCGATGGCGGCGAGCGGACGGCCGAGCATCTCGTCTTCATCGATATCCATCATGCCGGCCGCCGATCGGTTGACCAGTCGGATCGCCCGCGCGCCGTCCACCGAGATGACCCCGGCGGTGACGCTCGACAGCACCGCTTCGGTAAAGGCGCGACGGCTGTCGAGCTGGTCGTTGGCGGTGACCAGTTCGCTGGTCTGCTCCTCGAGCGTCCCGGTCATGCCGTTGAAGGCGCGGGCCAGCGTGTCGATCTCGTCCTGCCGGCCCGACTCGGCGACGCGCGTCGTAAGATCCCCGGCCGCGACCTTGCGCGCTGCCTCGACCAGCGCGCCGACCGGCCGCACGAGGCGATCGGCGACGGTCAAAGCGACCCAGATCGCCACCCCGACGACCAGGAAAAAGATCGCAACCAGCGCGAGATTGAAGCGCAGCTGGACGAGCCGCGCGCGATCGAGCAGCTGGTCATAATCGCGCAGGATCGACTGGGCGCGCTCGGTCTGAACCTGCATCTGCGGGTCGGAAACGCGCGAAGCGTAGATCAACAGGTCCGAATCCTCGCCGAAGCGGGCGATCGCCTCGAACCGGTCGCCGGCATCGTTGACCGCCGACAGGTTTTCGGAATCGAGCCGGGCCAGCAGGGCCGCGGTAAGCCTCGATTCGAGTGAGCTTTCATCGGGATTGACGAGCGCCAGGGTGCGCACATCGCCCTCTTCCGAAACGGTAAAGATCGCCGCGTCGGAAAGCTCGCGCGCATAGACCTGGAAGGCGAAATTCTCGACGAACTCGGGGCTGTCAAAGGGCAGATTCTGGAGCAGCCCGCCAAGGTCCTGCGCCATCGTGCGGGTCTCCGCCTCGACCTCTTCGAGGCTTTCGACATAGAAATCCTGGGCCAGGCTGCCGGCATTTTCGAGCGTCGATCGGGCGCGCTCGGAAAACCAGAATTCGACGCCGAGCTGGAACAACACCGAGGCGAGAATCACCACCAGCAGCGTTGGCACCGCCGCGATCCCCGAAAACAGCGCGACGAGCCGCAAATGAAGCCGGCCGTTGCCGCCGACCGGCGAGCGCGCGGCGCGCCGCTTGGCGATCCGTCGGGCGGCCAGGATCATCAGGAACAGCGCCGGCACGAGGATGCCGAGCAGCAAGGCCGGCGTCACATAAGGCGAAAGGAGATCATCATCGGGCTGGTCGAGCAGCGAATAAGCGAGAACGCACATGCCGATGAAGACCAGCGCGGTGCCGATCTCGACCGCGAGCACGAACCAGCGCTGCCGCAGGAGCCAGGCCCAGCGGTGCTTCAGCGGTGCGAAAGGCTCGGTCGTCGCGTTGCTCGCCATAGTTGCGCGCCTATCACAGGGGCGTTGCAGAGAAAACACAGTCGTGGCGGATCGGCGGGATAACCGGCGCGGCCCGGCCCCGGACTGTCGCAATCGAACAGGACGTCAGGCGGCGGCGCGGTCGCGCCAGGGAGCGTAGAATTCGGCGATCGCCGCGAGCACCTTTTCGGGATCGGGTTCCTGGTTGACCGTGTGGCGGAACTCGGC
>JAIVHR010000252.1 GCA_020200935.1 Sphingomonadales bacterium | reverse complement strand
AGGATCGCCGCGGTCTGGTAGCGATTGCGGTCGAGCTGGTCCTTGGCCAGATTATAGAGCGTGTTGACGTCGCGCGCGACATACTGGGTGTCGGCGCGGGTCTGGGCGCTGGGCCCGGCGCAGGCGGTGATCGACAGGGCCGACAGGCCGGCGAGCGCGGCAAGCGCGATACGGTACGAACTGAACATGGCGGCTTCCTTAGCGCGCGCGGCTGGCAAGGCCAAGCGCCTTATCTCTCCTCTCCCCCGCCCCTTCAAGGGGAGAGAGGAGAGATTATAGCGCGCGGTTTGATTCAGGCACTTCGAGACCCGTCCAGTGCGCCGCGAAGGCCCACAGATCCGCATATTCCTCGATCAGCTGCGTGGTCGGACGGCCCGAGCCGTGGCCTGCGCGCGTCTCGATACGGATCAGATGCGGCCGGTCGCCGAGATCGGCCTGCTGAAGCGCGGCGATGTATTTGAAGGAATGGCCCGGCACGACGCGGTCGTCGGTATCGGCGGTGGTCGCCAGGATCGCCGGATAATCGCCGCTCTCGGCGATATTGTGGTAGGGCGAGTAGCTGTAGAGGGCGCCGAAATCCTCTTCGCGGTCGGGGTGGCCGTAATCGTCGACCCAGTAGCGGCCGGCGGTGAAGCGGTCGAAGCGCAGCATGTCCATCACGCCGACCGCCGGCAGCGCCGCGGCGAACAGTTCGGGCCGCTGGTTGACCACCGCGCCGACCAGCAGCCCGCCATTCGATCCGCCGCGGATCGCCAGCTGATTGGGCGAAGTGACGCCTTGCGCGATCAGATATTCGACCGCGGCAATGAAATCGTCGAAGGTATTCCGTTTGTTCTGCAGCCGCCCGGCTTCGTGCCATTTCCGGCCATATTCGCCGCCGCCGCGGATGTTGGCGACCGCATAGACGCCGCCCATTTCCATCCATTGCAGCACCGCCGGCGAGAAACCGGGGGTCAGCGAAATGTTGAAGCCGCCATAGCCGTAGAGCAGCGTCGGACGGCCGGCGCCGAAATCGAGATCGGAGCGGTGGACGACGAATATCGGCACACGCGTCCCGTCCCGCGATTCGTAGAAGCGCTGCTCGACCGTATAGTCGGCCGGATCGAAACCGGCCTCGGGCAGCGCGAAGGGCGTCAATTCGCCGCTCGAAACGTCGAAGCGATAGATCGCGGTCGGCGTCGCGTAGCTCGAAAAGGCGAAGAAGGTTTCCGGATCGTCGCTTTCGCCCTCGAAGCCCATGACGGTTCCGATCCCCGGCAGCGCGACCTCGCCGATCGGCGTTCCGTCGGTCGAGAAGATATGCGCTTCGGACTTGGCGTCGGCGAGATAGCTGCCGACCAGCCGCCCGCAGATCAGCGCCGCATGTTCGAGCACCGCCTCGGTCTCGGGCACCACTTCGGAGATCGCGCGGCTTTCGGTCGAAACGTCCATCCTGACGATCCGCTCACGCGGCGCGTCCATGTCGGTGCGGAAATAGAAGACCGGCCCTTCGTTCCCGGCAAGCTGCCAATTGTGATCGAGCCCGCGGACGATCGTCCGGCGATCCATCCGCGGCGAGGCGAGATCGACGATAGTGACCTCGTAGCGCTCATCGGTCCCTTCGGAGGAATAGATGACCAGCCAGCGGCCGTCGTCGGTGACCTCGGCGACATGGTTGAGCCCCGGACGGTCGGGCGTCGCATGGACCAGGCGATCGGCCGACTGGTCGGTGCCGAGGACGTGGAAATAGACCGCGTGGTCGGTATTGAGCGACTGGAATTCGGCGCTCTCGGGCTCGGGAAAGCGCGAATAGAAGAAGCCCGCTCCGTTCCGGGCCCAGGCGAGGTCGGTGAATTTCGCCCATTCGACCCTGTCGTCGAGGGTCTCGCCGCTATCGACATCGAGCACCTGCAGCACCCGCCAGTCGGTTCCGCCGTCCTGCACGCCGTAGACGATGCGGTCGCCGTCGGGCGAGGGCTCCCATTCGGCCAGCGCCGTCGCATTGTCTTCCGACCATTCATTGGGATCGATCAGCAGCCGGGCCTCGCCGTCGATCCCCTCGCGCATATAGAGCGGCGACTGATCCTGCAGCCCGTCATTGCGGGAATGGAAATAGCGGTTGCCGCGCTTTTCGGGCAGCCCGACGCGTTCGTAGTTCCACAATTCGGCAAGCCGCGCCTCGATCGCCGCGCGGCCGGGCAGGGTTTCGAGATAGGCATCGGTGACCGCATTCTGCGCCGTTACCCAGTCGCGCACCCGCTGATCCTCGCGCACGTCATTCTCGAGCCAGCGATAGGGATCGGCGACCGCGATCCCGAACTGTTCCTCGACGACACCGCCGCGCGGCGTTTCGGGATAGGACGGGGTTGGACTCATCTCGGTCTCCTGGGCCGCGAGCGGCGCGGCGACACACATAGGCTCGAGTATGGGCAAAGGGGTGAAGCCGGCATCGATACTCGCTTTTCGGGGAATTCTGGCAAGTGTTAGCAGCCCGCCCCGACACTGCATATCCCGCTTTGGGACAGGGGCGATACACTATCCGTCACCCCAGCGAAGGCTGGGGTCTATCCCATCTAGAGTATGATGCCCTTGATTTGACTGTGTTCGTGATCGCGAGTTCGGCAAAGCAATCCAGTCCGGTCTGAGCTGGATTGCCGCGTCGCCTTCGGCTCCTCGCAAAGACGATTCACTGCAATGTCATCAGACTTTGGGGTCACCGACTCATAGATCAAAAATGACGGTTTATGCGCTCATGATCTAGCGGAATCGTGAATCGAAAGGGGGGATAGACCCCAGCCTTCGCTGGGGTGACGCGAAGAAACGGGGCGGCGCTGGGGCCGTGAGCAATCAACTGGCCTGTGGCGACGGATGCGCTAGAAGCGCGCGCCGTCGTCAGCGCGAGCTTCGAATTGCCGGCGAGCCACCCGGTCGGCGCTTTGCTGACCGAGAGCGGCCTCGATGCCGAACCCGGCGAACCGCTGATCGTGCGGCGGATCGTCAAGGCCGACGGCGGCAGCCGGGCGAGCGTCAACGACCAGCCCGTCTCGGCGACCTTGCTGCGCGAGATCGGCGATCTGCTGGTCGAGGTCCACGGCCAGCATGACGATCGCGGGCTCTTGAACGCGAAAGGCCACCGGGCGCTGCTCGACGCTTTCGGCGGCATCGACATCCGGCCGCTGACCAGCGCCTGGGCCGATTGGCAGGCGGCGGTCGAAACGCTCGATGCGGCGCGCGCGGAAGCCGAGGAAGCGGCGCGCGACCGCGAATTTCTCGATCATGCGGTCGGCGAATTGGAGGCGATCGGCCCCGAGCCGGGCGAGGAAGCGGAACTCGCTGAACAACGCGCGACGATGCAGAAGGGCGACCGGATTTCGGGAGACCTGCAGGAGATTTCCGAGCTGCTCGACGGATCGGAGGGCGGGCTCGCCCGGCTCCGCCAGGCCGCGCGCCGCGCCGATCGGATCGCCGGCGAGCATGCGCTGCTCGCCGAAGCGCTGGCGGCGCTCGACCGGGCGCTGATCGAGGCCGATTTGGCCGAGGAGAAGCTCGCCGAGGCGGCGCATCTGCTGGCCTTCGATCCCAAGCGCCTCGACGAAGTCGAGACGCGGCTGTTCGAGATCCGCGCGCTCGCCCGCAAGCATCGCGTCGAGCCCGACGAATTGCCCAGGCTCGCCGAGGAGCTGGCCGCGAAGCTCGAAAGGATCGAGGGCGGCGAGGCGCATCTGGCGGCGCTCGAACAGGAGGTGGCGGCGAAGCGCGAGGCTGCGCAGTTCCGTACCGCCATCGAGCCGCTCGAGGAGGCGCAATGGGGCGCGGCCGGGCGCGAGCGCGTGGCATTCGAGATTTCGACCAATCCCGGCGCGCCCTTCGGCCCGCTGGCGAAGATCGCGAGCGGCGGCGAGCTCTCGCGCTTCATCCTCGCGCTCAAGGTGGCGCTCGCCGAGCAGGGCGAGGCGGTGACGATGGTGTTCGACGAGATCGATCGCGGCGTCGGCGGCGCGGTCGCCAGCGCGGTCGGCGATCGCCTCGCCCGGCTTGCCGAAAGCGCCCAGATCCTCGTCGTCACCCATTCGCCCCAGGTCGCCGCCCGCGCGCGGCGCCAATGGCTGATCGCCAAGACCTCCGACGGCTTCGTCACCCGCACCAGCGTCCACCAGCTCGATGAGGGCGAACGCCGTGAGGAAATCGCCCGCATGCTGTCGGGCGCCGAGATCACCGACGAGGCGCGGGCGCAGGCGGATCGGTTGCTGGAGGGGGTGTGAGCGGTCAATGGAAAGCGCAACACGCCCCTTCCTCTTCAGAGGAGGGGAGGCATGAATGCGCGTGAAAATATTGTCGCGCTTTGGGATATGGCCGCCGCAGGATTGGCTTTGCTATTCGGGATATCCTTCGCCTTTCTGGCGTTAGGATTGTTTGTTCTGTCAATTTTTATTCCGCTCGGATGCGGTGGCGGTTGTCCGGCAGGACAAGTTGAACTCCAGCTCGGTGTTGTCTTTGTTGATCTGCTAGTTTCGGCTGTATTGTCCGGGTTAGCGTTTGTCGAAATTCGACATCGGCGTTTGAAAGTGTTTTCAATTCTGACAGTTGGGGCATTGGTTGTGGGGTTCAGTCTGACGTGGGTGCTTAGCTAATGGCCAAAAGCGATCTCACCGAAGCCGAAGCCGCGAACGACTTGATGCGCCTCGCCCGCGAGATCGCGAAGCACAACCGGCTCTATCATGCCGAGGACGCGCCGGAGATTTCGGACGCCGAATATGACGCGCTGGTCAAACGCAATGCCGAGATCGAAGCCGAATTCCCGCATCTGATCCGCGAGGACAGCCCGTCGCGGCAGATCGGCGCCGAAATCGAGCATTCCCCGCTTTCCAAGGTCGAGCATGCCGTCCGGCTTTATTCGCTCGATAACGGCTTTTCGGACGCGGAGATCGCCGATTTTCTCGGCCGCGTCCGGCGCTATTTGCGGCTCGGCGAGGAGGAGACCGTCGCCGTCACCGCCGAGGACAAGATCGACGGGCTCTCGCTCTCGCTCCGCTACGAGCAGGGCCGGCT
>JAIVHR010000090.1 GCA_020200935.1 Sphingomonadales bacterium | reverse complement strand
CTGGGAGCCCTATGTCCGTGGCCCGATGCGCTGGACGGCGACCGGCGCCGAGGCCGGCAGCCTGATGGGCATGGCTTTCGATCCCGAACGCGGCTGGCTCTGGGTCGCTTCTTCGGCGGTCGAGCAGACGCCCGATCCGCAAAGCGCCTTTTCCGGCCTGATCGGCATCGCGCCGGGCCGCAACGAGGTGCTCTGGCTGCCCGTCGAGGACGGCGGCCAGCCCGGCGACGTCGCGCTCGGCCGAGACGGTGCCGCCTATCTGAGCGACGGCGCGCGCGGCGCGATCTTTGTCCGCCCGATCGGCGGCGTCGAGCTCGAGCGGCTGGTCGATCCGGGCCGATTGCGCAGCCCGCAGGGGATGGCGGTGTCGCCCGACGGATCGGCGCTGATCATCGCCGACTACAATTACGGCCTCGCCCGGCTCGATCTCGCGACCGGCGCGCTCGATCGGGTCGGCTATGTCGGGCCCGATATGCTCGACGGGATCGACGCGCTGCTCCGCCATGGCGATTCGCTGATCGCGATCCGCAACGGCGTGGCGCCCAATGCGATCCTGCGGATCGATCTCGATCCGAGCGGGAGGCGGGTACGGAACGTGCGGATACTCGAGCGGGCCAATCCCGACTGGGGCGAGCCGACGCTCGGCACCATCGACGGCGACACGCTCTATTACGTCGCCGATGCGCGTTGGGCCGATTTCGGCGCCGGCGGGGTGCCCAACGCGGGCGCAAGCGCGCGTCCGACGGCGATCCGGGCATTGTCGCTGGGCGAGTAGCCGCACCAAATCCTCCCCGGTACGGGGAGGTGGCTCGCCGAAGGCGAGACGGAGGGGTCGCGAGCGTAGCGAGCTCCCGCCATCGGCCCAGCGCCGATCTGCTAGTTGGTCGCAGGACCCCTCCACCACTTCGTGGTCCCTCTCCCCGTGCCGGGGAGGATTTCACGCCAGTTCGAAATCGATCGTCAACGCTCCTCAATCTTTCGAAAAACCTCCGGAAAAGCTTGAGCTTCGTCCTTGCCCCTGGCGGCCCGCGCCCCTAAAAGCGCGGCCGAACTTCTATCTCGTCGCGATCCTGTTCATCGTCTTCGATCTCGAAGTCGCCTTTCTGTTTCCCTGGGCGGTCACCGTGTTCGATCTCGGCTGGGTCGCCTGGATCGCGATGATGATCTTCCTCGTCGAACTCGCCATCGGCCTCGCCTATGCTTGGAAGAAGGGAGCGCTCGAATGGGAGTAGAACCGGCTTCCAACACCGACACGGTGAGCCTGAGCACGACCGGTGAGGCGCATCGCGCGCCCGACCCCGATTTCTACAATGCGCTCAATGCCGAATTCACCGACAAGGGCTTCCTCGTCACCTCGAGCGAGGATCTGTTCCAGTGGGCGCGTACCGGTTCGCTCTGGTGGATGACCTTCGGACTCGCCTGCTGCGCGGTCGAGATGATCCACGTCAACATGCCGCGCTATGATCTGGAACGTTTCGGCGCCGCGCCGCGCGCTTCGCCGCGCCAGAGCGACGTGATGATCGTCGCCGGAACCTTGTGCAACAAGATGGCTCCAGCGCTGCGCCGCGTCTACGACCAGATGAGCGAGCCGCGCTACGTCATCTCGATGGGCAGTTGCGCCAACGGCGGCGGCTATTATCATTACAGCTATTCGGTGGTGCGCGGCTGCGACCGGATCGTGCCGGTCGATATCTACGTCCCCGGCTGCCCGCCGACCGCCGAGGCGCTGCTTTACGGCGTGATGCAGCTCCAGCGGAAAATCCGCCGCGCCGGCACGATCGAGCGATGAATAGGATCGAGACTCTCGGATCCTCCCCGGCACGGGGAGGTGGACCGCACGAAGTGCGGTGGAGGGGTCTTGCGACCAACGGGCGGCGGTGCGCTGGGCCATTGGTGGGAGCTCGCTACGCTCGCGACCCCTCCGTCTCGCCTTCGGCGAGCCACCTCCCCGTGCCGGGGAGGATTTAGACCATGGCCAGCCCCGCCCCCCGGATGGCCTCGAATGAAGGCGTGATCGACGCGGTCAGATCGGCGCTCGGCGATGTGGTGCTCAGCGCCGAGGAAGCCGTCGACGAGATCTCGGTGACCGTCGAGCGTGATGCGCTCAACCATGTCATGCGTACGCTGCGCGACACGCCTGGGCTCGATTATCAGCAGATGATGGAGATCGCCGGGGTCGATTATCCGGGTCGTCCCGAACGTTTCGAGGTCGTCTATCACCTGCTCTCGCTGACCCGCAACCACCGGATCCGCATCAGGGTGTCGACCGACGAGGAAACGCCGGTGCCGACGATCACCGACATCTGGCCCAATGCCGGCTGGCTCGAGCGCGAGGTCTTCGACATGTATGGCGTGCTCTTCGAGGGCAACAAGGATCTGCGCCGCATCCTCACCGATTACGGCTTTCGCGGCCATCCGCAGCGCAAGGACTTTCCGCTCACCGGCTATGTCGAGCTGCGCTATTCCGAAGAGCATAAGCGCGTGGTCTATGAGCCCGTCGAGCTTCCCCAGGATTTCCGTACTTTCGATTTCATGAGCCCCTGGGAGGGCGCCGAATATATCCTGCCCGGCGACGAGAAGGCCGGCGAGGAGGAAGGCGCGCCGACCCCGGTCGATGCCGACGAGATGGCCGAGGACCAGGACAAGGAACCGGTCGGCGAGGATGCCGAGCCGACGCCCAAGACCACCGACAGCCCGGCCGAGACCGGCGCCGGCCCCGTCGCCGACGCCAAGGCCGCCGACACGGAGCATTCGGGCGAGGAGATCGACGAGGATGCGGCGGGGGAGAAGAAGGGATGACGTACCTTCCCCCGTTCGCCCTGAGCCTGTCGAAGGGCTGCCCTTCTTCCCACCCGATCGAAAAGAAAGGGCAGGGCTTCGACGAGCTCAGCCCGAACGGAGTTGGAGGTGCCCGCCATGGCTGAGCAGCTCGAACAGGATATCCGCGGGGCGACCAACGACGCCGATCCGGCCGATCCGGACGTCCAGATCGCCAACTACACGATCAATTTCGGCCCCCAGCATCCGGCCGCGCACGGCGTGTTGCGGCTGGTGATGGAGCTCGACGGCGAGATCGTCGAACGGGTCGATCCGCATATCGGTTTGCTCCACCGCGGCACCGAGAAGCTGATCGAATACAAGACCTACCTCCAGGCGCTGCCCTATTTCGACCGGCTCGATTACGCCTCGCCGATGTGCCAGGAGCACAGCTACGTGCTGGCGATCGAAAAGCTGCTGAAGCTCGAAGTGCCGCTGCGCGCCCAATATATCCGCGTGCTGTTCGCCGAGCTGACCCGGATCAAGAACCATCTGCTCAATATCGGCAGCCACATCATGGATGTCGGCGCGATGACGCCCAACCTCTGGCTGTTCGAGCTGCGCGAGGATCTGATGGGCTTTTACGAGCGCGCCTCGGGCGCACGCATGCACGCGGCCTATTTCCGCCCCGGCGGGGTGCATCAGGATTTGCCGGTCAAGCTGATCGCCGACATCGCCGAGTGGCTCGATACCAGGCTGCCCGAACTGTTCGAGGACGCATTGAGCCTCGTCGTCGACAACCGCATCTTCAAGCAGCGCAATGTCGATATCGCCGTGGTCAGCAAGGAGGACGCGGTCGCCTGGGGCTTTTCGGGGCCGATGATCCGCGGTTCGGGGCTGCCCTGGGATTTGCGCAAGTCGCAGCCCTACGATGTCTATGAGCGGATGGAGTTCGAGGTGCCGGTGGGAACCAGGGGCGATTGCTACGACCGGATGATGGTCCGCGTCGAGGAGGTCCGCCAGTCGGCTAGGATCATGCGCCAGTGCATCAACGACATGCCCGAGGGCCCGATCGCCAGCCTCGACCGCAAGGTCGTGCCGCCCAAGCGCGGCGAGATGAAGCGCTCGATGGAGGCGCTGATCCACCATTTCAAGCTCTATACCGAGGGCTTCCACGTTCCCGCCGGCGAGGTCTATGTCGCGACCGAAAGCCCGAAGGGCGAATTCGGCGTCTATCTGGTCTCGGACGGATCGAACAAACCCTATCGCTGCAAGATCCGCCCGACCGCCTTCTCGCATCTCCAGGCAATGGACTTCATGACCCGCGGCCACATGCTCGCCGACGCGACCGCCATCCTCGGCGCGATCGACGTGGTATTCGGGGAGTGCGACCGGT
>JAIVHR010000089.1 GCA_020200935.1 Sphingomonadales bacterium | reverse complement strand
CCAAATATCTGTCGCGTTACGAGCGCGGCCTGATCGAGTTTCTCGAAATGCTTCCCGAAAAGGCCGCGACGCGCAAGAAAGCAGCCTAGGGGGCATATGAACAATCCGGTCCTCACCGCCGACCCGGCGGTTTCGCTACCCTCGCAAGCGCGGCTCGCCGCGATCTGGAACGATATACTCGCCTGGTTCGAGCATCATTATGTCGATCTCCTGATCGCGCTCGGCGCGGCGATTCTCGTTTATCTGCTGCTGCACGGCCTGCGCCGCATCGGCAACCGGCTGGCCGCCCGAACGGAGGACGAGGTGGGGTTCCGGACCATCCTCGGCCAAGCGCTCGGCAAGACCAAACACTGGTTCATGATCGTGGTGGCGATCAAGATCGTCAGCGTTTACGCCGCCACGCCGCCGTCGCTCTATGGCACGATCAGCTTCCTGTTCACCGTCGCCATCGTGCTGCAGGTGGCGATCTGGGCGCGCGAGATCGTGCTCGGCATGGTGCTGCACAAGGCGCAGACCGACGAGCATTCGGCCGATACGCTGGGCACGGCGATGACATTGATCCGCATCGCGGTGACCGTCGGCGTCTTCGCCATCGCGCTGATCGTCGTGCTCGACAATCTCGACGTCGATGTCACCGGCCTCGTCGCCGGCCTCGGCATCGGCGGCATCGCCATCGGCCTCGCCGCCCAGGGCATCTTCGAGGAGCTGTTCGCCGCTCTGTCGATCATCTTCGACAAGCCGTTCAAGAAGGGCGACGCGATCCATTATGACGGCACCTACGGCACGGTCGAGAAAATCGGGCTGAAGACGACGCGGATCCGCTCGGTGACCGGCGAGGAAAGGATCATCTCCAACACCAATCTCCTCGACATGGAGATCTCGAACAATACGCGTCTCGAGCGCCGCCGCGGCAGTTTCAGCATCGGCGTCATCTATCAGACCCCGGCCGACATCGCCGCGCGGATTCCGGAGATCCTGCAGGAAGTCGTCGAGGGGGCCGGCTACGGCTTCGTCCGCGCCGGCTTCACCGGCTTCGGCGATTCGAGCCTCGATTATATCGTCCAGTTCGACGTGATGAGCACCGATTATGACGATTTCATCATCGGCCAGCATCGCGTCGGCGTCGCGATCCTCAAGCGCTTCAACGAGGAAGGCCTCGAATTCGCCTATCCGACGCAAACCACCTTCACCTCGGCCCCCGACGGCACGATGATCATGCCCTATCCCGAAGGCGGCTGGGGTCCCCCGGCCGAGGAATAGCCGTCAGATCCCGTGCCCGACTTCCTCGAGGCTCAGCAGGCTCGCATTGCCGCCGGCGCTGGTGGTGTCGATCGTCGTCACCCGCTCGACGCAGAATCTCGGCAGATAATGCGGGCCGCCGGCCTTGGGGCCGGTGCCCGACAGCCCCTCGCCGCCGAAGGGCTGCGAACCGACGACTGCGCCGATCATCGAGCGGTTGACGTAAAGATTGCCGACATGCGCTTCGTCCTCGACGACATCGGCGGCGCGCGCGATGCGGCTGTGGAGGCCCATGGTGAGGCCGAAGCCCTTGGCGTTGATCCGCCGCACCGTCTCGACCAGCTTGCCGGCCTCCCACGTCGCGACATGGAGCAGCGGACCGAACCATTCGGCCTGAAGCTGCTCGATATCGTCGATGCGGATCAGCGTCGGCGGGACGAAGCGGCCTTCCGACGGCACCTCAACGCATTTGAGCCAGTTCGACTGTTTCGAGCCGCGGTAGGTCATCAGCTTGTCATAGGCGGCATCGTCGATCACCGGGCCGATATCGGTCGCCGGATCGGCCGGATCGCCGACCACGAGGCCCTCCATCGCGCCGCAAAGCATTTCGATCATCCGCTCGGCGACCTCCTCCTGGATCACCAGCAGCCGCATCGCCGAACAGCGCTGGCCGGCCGATCCGAAGGCCGAAGTGATGACGTCGGCGACGACCTGTTCGGGCAGCGCCGTCGAATCGACGATCATCGCATTGATGCCGCCGGTCTCGGCGATCAACGGGATGATCGGACGGGCCTCGTCGTCGAGCAGGCTGCGGGCGATCTTCTTCGCCGTCGCGGTCGAGCCGGTGAAGGCGATGCCGGCGATGCGCGGGTCGGCGGTCAGCGCCGCGCCGGTTTCCGGGCCGCCCGGGGCAAGGATCAGCGCGTCCTTGGGGATGCCCGCTTCATGCGCGAGCCGCACGCCCTCGGCGGCGATCCGCGGGGTCTGCGGCGCCGGCTTGGCGATCACCGTATTGCCGGCGACGAGCGCGGCGGCGAGCTGGCCGGTGAAGATCGCCAGCGGGAAATTCCACGGCGAGATGCAGCACCAGACGCCCCTCCCCTCCATGCGCAAGACGTTGGTCTCGCCGGTCGGCCCGGGCAGATCGAGCGTCTTGAGCTTCTCGCGCGCCTCGGCGGCGTAATAGCGGCAGAAATCGATCGCTTCGCGAACCTCGGCGAGCGCGTCGGGAATCGTCTTGCCCGCCTCATGGACGGCGAGCGCCATCAGCTCGCCGCGGTCCCCTCGGTGACCCGGCCGAGCACGCGCCAATCCTCGAGATCGAGCCCGCGGCTGTTCTTGCGCTGCGGCATGAACAGATCCTCGGGCAGCGGGATCGAGGGATGGCGCGTACCGCCGACCGCCTCGATCTTCTCGACCGGATCGGCGAGCAGCTGATCGTCGGAGAGATGCTCGTCGGCGAGCTGGTGGACGAAGCTCGAATTGGCGCCATTCTCGAGCAGCCGCCGGACGAGATAGGCGAGCAGGTCGCGATGGCCTCCGACCGGCGCATAGATCCGGCAGCGATAGCCCTGCTCGCGCACCAGATCCTCGAACAGCCCTTCGCCCATGCCGTGGAGCCGCTGGAACTCGAAATCCTTCGAGCCCTCCCCGCCGGGCGGCCCGGCCCATTCCATGATCGTCGCCGCGGTCAGCGCATTGTGGGTGGCGAAGGCCGGGCGGATCGAGTCGGCCGCGAGCATGTCCCTGGCGCAGGTGAGATAGCAGACGTCGGTCGCCGCCTTGCGGGTGAACAGCGGATAGTCGCGCAGGCCCTTTTCCTGGGCCATCTTGATCTCGGTATCCCAATAGGCGCCCTTGACGAGCCGCACCGGCATCAGCCGACCGGCGCGGCTGGCCAGCGCCTCGGCCCAGCCGATCGTCCGCTGGGCGCGCTTGCCATAGGCCTGGATCGCCATGCCGAAGCCGTTCCAGCCTTTGAGGCTCGGCAGCTCGGCGACCTGCTCGATAATGTCGAGGCTCATTTCGAGCCGCTCGGATTCCTCGGCATCGACGGTGAGCCCGATACCCGCCTTCGCCGCCGCCTCGGCCAGCGCCTCGAGTCGCTCGGTCAGCGCCGGCACGCAGCGGCCCCATTGCGAGACCTCGTAGCGCGGATGGAGCGCCGAAAGCTTGACCGAGACCGAATGGTTGTCCTCGGTCGAGCCCCCGTCGCACTCGGCGCCGACCGCCTCGATCGCCCACATGTAGCTGTCGAAATAGCGCGTCGCGTCGGGGAAGGTGCGCGCCGCCTCGCCGAGCATGTCGAAGCTCGCGGTGAAGCCCTTATGCTCGGGCCTTTTCATGCGTTTCAACGCCTCGTCGATCGTCCGGCCCATGACGAAGATCTCGCCCATCAGCCGCATCGCCGCGCCGATCGCCTGGCGTACGAAAGGTTCGCCCGAACGCGAGATCAGCCGCTTGAGCGCATTGGCCTGCTTGCGGTCGCCGACCAGCGCGCGGCCGATCACCAGCCCCCAGGTCGCCGAATTGACGAAGCCCGAATGCGACTTGCCCGCATGGCTGCGCCAGTCGCCGTCGCCGAGCTTGTCGGAGATCAGCATGTCGGCGGTCTCGGGATCGGGTACACGCAGGAAAGCTTCGGCGAGGCTTAGCAGCGCGACGCCCTCCGAACTGTTCAACCGATATTCCTGGAGGAACTGGTTGACCCAGCCGATCCGCTGTCCTTCACGCAATTCGGCGAGCAGCCCGAGCGCGCGCGCCTCGATCCGGTCGCGCTCCTCGCGCCCGAGTCGCGCCCGCTCGATCAGCGGAGCGAGCACCTCGGGTTCGGGCGCACGATGCACCTCCTCCATATGGACCCATGCGCTTGACGTAGCGGAATCGGGATCGTGCTTGGTGCTGGCCATGCTGTGCCCTTGCGGTTCGGAAAAGGGGCGCTCACTATGGGCGCGGATGTGCGGGGCGTTTTAGCGAAATTGCCGCGCATTGCATCCAAAAAACCGTTAGCCCTGAGCTTGTCGAAGGGCGTTTCTCGGAAGGAGAAGCGGGCTTCGACAAGCTCAGCCCTGACGGAGTTTGGAAAGGACGGATTATGGCAACGGTGAGCGTCGAAACATTGATGGGCATGACGGGCCAGGAACTCGGCCTGTCCGACTGGGTGACCGTCGATCAGGAGATGATCGACAAATTCGCCGACGCAACCGGCGATCACCAGTTCATCCACGTCAATCCCGAGGCGGCGAGGATGACGCCCTTCGGCACCACCATCGCCCACGGCTTTTTGACGCTCTCGCTGATGCCGCTCTTGATGCAGAAGACCGATTCGCCGCGCCCCGAGGGCGTCAAGATGGGGGTCAATTACGGCGGCAACAAAGTCCGCTTCATCGCCCCGGTCAAATCGGGAAAGCGCGTGCGCGGGCGCTTCAAGCTGCTCGAGCTGATCGAGAAGAATCCGGGCCAGTATCAGCAAACGGTCGAATTCACCGTCGAGATCGAGGGTGAGGACAAACCGGCCCTGGTCGCCGAATGGATCAGCCAGTTTTTTGTTTAGCCGTCATCCCGGCGAAAGCCGGGATCTCGGGCCGTGTGGCAGAACCGTTCGGTTCAACCGCCCGAGATTCCGGCTTTCGCCGGAATGACGTAGAGATTTGAGAGGAGAAACCCAATGCGCGACGCCGTCATCGTTTCCACCGCCCGCACGCCGATCGGCAAGGCCTATCGCGGCGCCTACAACAACACGCTCGGCCCGACGCTCGGCTCCTTTTCGGTCAAGGCGGCGGTCGAGCGCGCCGGGATCGAGGGCGGCGAGGTCGACGATTGCATCATCGGCTGCGCGCTCCAGCAGGGGACGACCGGCGGCAATGTAGCGCGCCAGATCGCCTTGCGCGCCGGGCTACCGGTGCAGGTGTCGGGGATGACCGTCGACCGGCAATGTTCCTCGGGGCTGATGGCGATCGCGACAGCGGCCAAGCAGGTCATCCACGACCGAATGGATGTGGTGGTCGGCGGCGGGCTCGAATCGATTTCGCTCGTCCAGACCAAGGAGATGCGCGTCAAACCCGATCCCGAGCTGATCGCGATGCATAATGCAATCTACATGCCGATGATCCAGACCGCCGAAATCGTCGCCGAGCGTTACGGCATCAGCCGCGAGGCGATGGACGAATATGCGCTCGAATCGCAGCGTCGCACGGCGGCCGGGCAGGAGAACGGCAAGTTCGACGACGAGATCGTCGAGACGACGACGACCAAGCTCAATCTCGACAAGGAGACCGGCGAAACCTCCGAGGAAGAGGTGACGATCAGCAAGGACGAGGGCAATCGCCCCTCGACGACGCTCGAAGGCCTGTCGCAATTGCAACCCGTGCTCGGCCCCGACAGGAC
>JAIVHR010000251.1 GCA_020200935.1 Sphingomonadales bacterium | reverse complement strand
TCGTCGATGTTGTAACGCAGGCCGCCGGTGAATTGGAGCGTGTCGGTGATATCCCAATAGAGCTCGCCGAAAACGCCGTATGATTCGAGCCCGTAATCCTGCGTGTTGTTGCGGAAATAGGGGGTTGCGAGGAAGGACGGCGGAAGCCCGTTCGAAAAGCTGGTAAAGGAGCCGAGCAGGCTGGCGACATAGTCGATGGCGAAGGCATTGACGTAATAGTCGACGTCGGACGCATCGACATTCGCGTAGATCGCACCGAGCAGGAAATTGACCGGCCCGTCGAGATCGGTCGCGGCGATCGCTTCGAACGACCAGGATTGGGACTGACCGCTCGAACGGTCGAAAGCGAGCGGAACGTCCGAGCAGATGCTGCTGCCGCCGAAGGCGCCGAGCCCGTCCTCGACCGTGTCGGAGGTGCAGAGCGGGCCGGCAGGCCCCCCGGGCACGAGGGCATCGAGCACCGGCTGCACATAGTCTCCGATAACCGGGAAGGCGGCCAGCACCCCCGCGAAGGTCAGCGCCGGAGTGAATCCGCTGCGATCCTGGACAGCGAGATTATAATCCTGACGCGAAAGAATGCTGGTTTCCTGATACGTCGCCGTGAACGAGCCCGTCACGCCGCCGAAATCATGCTCGGCATGCGCCTGCAACTGCAGCTCGTCGGTGAAATATTCGGGCGTGAAGGCCGTGCTGACGACGCGCGGATCGTCGGGATTGTCGAAATTCGCATAGGGATCGGGGCCGTAGAGGCTGCCGAGCCCCAGATTGGCCGGGATGCCGTTGATTGCGAGAAATTCCCTCGAGCTCAGCGTACCGGTGAAGGTGGCGTTGGCGTTGAGAGTGTCGAAATCGCGGCGCGCGGCAAGGCAGCCGAGCACGCCGGTCGGGTCGCGCTGGCAGGTCTGCTTCTGGATACGCAACCGATCGTCATTTTCCCGGAAATAGGAACCGAGAATATCGATGACGGTGTCGGGGCCGGGCTCGAAGCGCAGCGTGCCGCGCAGCGAATAGAGATCGCGGCCGTCGATAGTGCTGTTATCAAAGAGGTTGCGCGTATAGCCGTCGCGATTGACGTAAATGCCGGCGGCGCGGAAGCCGAGATTGTCGGCAATCGGGATATTGACCATCCCGCGGACCTCGAGGGCATCGTAATTGCCGTAGGAAATCTGGCCCGCCGCCCCGAAGCCGCTGAGATCGGGCTTCGCGGTGATGACGTTGACCACGCCCGAGGTCGCGTTGCGGCCGAACAGCGTGCCCTGCGGACCGCGCAGCACCTCGATGCGCTCGAGATCGAAATATTCGGTCTCGAACAAGCGCGTGCCGAACAAAGGTGCCGAATTCAGATGAATGGCGGTGGCCGAATCGCAGGTCGTGCCGACGCACAGATCGCCGATGCCGCGGATCGTAAAGCTCGAGCCGGTAAAGTTGCTCTTGGTGAAGGTGACGTTGGGCAGCGTCAGCGTTATCCTGGGCATATGCCGGCATGATAAATCCGGCGGTCAGGGCGGTGGCGAGCAGTAGCTGGGTCTTTTTCACGGCGCATTCTCTCCCAATACGTCCCGGCGATGCGGGATGCGTCAGTTTGTTTCGGAGAAACGGCCGGTCCGCGATGGCAACCCGCGCGATCGTATCTGTCTGTCGCCGCGCGTAATTTACTCTCGCGTCAGGCTTTCTCCCCCTCTTCGTGACGCAAAAACTAGGCCCCGCCACAAATTGCGTCAACAGAAATTGGCGGAATCACGTCGGTTACGCTGCGAATCGTGCAAGGATGCCACAGGTGGGGAAACGAAGTTACGCGGCTGACGCTACGGCATCCTTGGCGCCGGCGATCATATCCGCCGCTTTTTCGGCGATCATGATCGTCGGCGCATTGGTGTTGCCGCCGATCAAGGTCGGCATCACCGAGGCGTCGACGACCCGCAGACCCGCCATTCCGCGCAATCTGAGCTCGCCGTCGAGCGGCGCCGATTCGTCGGCTCCCATCCGCACCGTGCCGACCGGATGATAGATGGTTTCGCCGGTTTTACGGACATAGGCGTCGATCTCCTCGTCGCTTTCGATACCGGGCCCGGGCATGATCTCGGGTCCGCGAAAGTCGGCGAGCGCATCTTGCGCGCAGATCCGCCGCGTCATCCTGACCGCCTCGCGCATGACGCGCCTGTCTTCCTCGCTGTCGAGATAGTTGGGATCGATCCTGGGCGGGTCGAAAGGGTCGTCGGAACGGAGCGTGATCGTGCCGCGGCTCTGGGGTCGCAGTTGGCAGGCATGGACGGTGAAACCGTCCTTTCTGATCTCGGTCATGCCGTGATCGATCATGATCGCATTGACCAGATGGAGCTGGATATCGGGCCGTTCGAGCCCTTCTCGGCTCTTGAGGAAGGCACCGGCCTGGAGGAAATTGTCGGTCCCCGCGCCCTTGCGGCGGAAAGCGAAATCGGCGGCAACGAGCAGCTTCTTCAGTCCCTTCTGTGCCGAAAAGGCCGAATAAGGCTTGGTCATCTCATGGACGACGATGACGTCGAGATGGTCCTGGAGGTTCTTGCCGATCTCCGGGCTGGCATGGACAACGCCGATGCCGTGGCGCTGCAATTCGGTCGGATCGCCGATGCCCGACAGCATCAGCAGCTGCGGACTCTGAACCGCGCCGGCGCAAAGGATAACCTCGCGCCGGGCACCAATGCTGCCGCTGTGCCTGCCGCCGGCGATCTCGACGCCGGTCGCGCGCCGCCCATCGACCGTGATCCGGCTGACCAATCCGGTGGCGATGATCTTCAGATTGTCGCGCGCCTGGACCTCGGGGCCGAGATAGGAGCGCGCGACGCTCGATCGCTCGCCACCCGAGATCGTGCGCTGATAGGGGCCCATCCCCTCCTGCCGTTCGCCGTTGAAATCGTCGGTTTCGGGATAGCCGGCGGATGTCCCGGCGGCGACGAAGGAGCGGTAGACCGGCCCCTCCATCGCGCTGTTGGTGACCTTGAGCGGCCCCTCGCCGCCGTGATAATCGTCCGCCCCCTCTTCGTAATTCTCGGATTTCTTGAAATAGGGCAGCACGTCGTCGTAGCTCCAGCCGGCCAGCCCGATCTGCCGCCATTGATCGTAATCGGAAGCGTGGCCGCGAATATAGATCATGCCGTTGATCGCCGAGGATCCGCCGAGCCCCTTGCCGCGCGGCCAATAGAGCTTGCGGTTGTCGAGATGCTTCTGCGGCTCGGTATGGAAGAACCAGTTATAGGGGTTGGGCGCCTTCAGCAGCTGGCCGACGCCCGCCGGCATCTTGACCAGCATGCTGGCTTTGGCCTTGCCCGCCTCGATCAGGCAGACGGTGTTCCTGCCGTCGGCGGAAAGCCGGTTGGCGAGCACGCAGCCGGCGCTCCCTGCGCCGACGATCACATAGTCGAATTCCATCAATCCCCCCCGGGCCGTGCTTAAAGGCCGCGTCCGATCACCTCTTTCATGATCTCGTTGGTGCCGCCATAGATCCGCGCGACCCGCGCATCGCGCCAGATGCGGGCGATCGGATATTCGTTCATATAGCCCGCGCCGCCATGCAGCTGGAGCGCCGCGTCGCAGACCTTCCACAACAGCTCGGTGTGCCAGAGCTTGGCCGACGATCCCTCGGCGGCGGTCAGCTCGCCCTTGAGATGCCGGCTCAGCGCCCAATCGGCATGCGCCCAGCCGACCTGCAGATCGGAGGCCAGCTCGGCCAGCGTGAAGCGGGTATTCTGGAAATCGAACACCGACTTGCCGAAAGCCTGCCGCTCCTTGGTGAAGGCGACCGCCTCGTCGAAGGCGCGCTGGGCCGAAGCCTGCGCGCCGAGCGCGATCGAGAGCCGCTCCTGCGGCAGCTGGCCCATCAGATAATAGAAGCCCCGCCCCTCTTCGCCGAGACAGTTGGTGATCGGCACGCGGACATCCTCGAAGAATAGCTCCGAGGTGTCGGCCGAATGCTGGCCGATCTTGTCGAGATTGCGACCGCGGGCGAAGCCGTCGCGCGATGCCTCGACGAGGATCAGCGAGATGCCCTTGGCGCCGAGCTTGGGGTCGGTCTTGGCGACGACCACCACGAGATCGGCATTCTGGCCGTTGGTAATATAGGTCTTCGAACCGTTGACGACATAATGGTTGCCATCGCGGATCGCGGCGGTCTTCACATTCTGAAGATCGGAGCCGGTGCCGGGCTCGGTCATCGCGATCGCCGTGATCGCCGCGCCCGAGACCATCCTGGGGATCCATTCCCGCTTCTGTTCTTCCGAACCATAGGCGAGGATATAGTCGGCGACGATATCCGACTGGAGCGTGATCCCGGCCGACTCGTCGAAGGCAGTGCGGTGGGCGGTCTGCAGCATGCTCGTATCCTCTCGCGCCGGTATCGAGCCCGGCGATGGCCCCGTTCGTCTCGCGCTCCTGATATGCCAGTTGACGCGCACGTCAACCTTCAGGCAGAGACAGTGGCGAAATCCCGTTACCTATCAGGAGAGTCGCAAAATGGCCGATGCCTATATTGTCGATGCCGTCAGGACCGCCGGCGGGCGCCGCGGCGGCAAGCTGGCCGGAGTCCACCCGGTCGATCTCGGCGCCGCCGTCTTCGATGCGATCGCCGACCGCAACGATTTCGACACCGGCGCGATCGAGGACGTCATCACCGGCTGCGTCATGCAGGGCGGCGAGCAGACGATGGATGTCGGGCGCAACGCCGTGCTCGCCTCGAAGCTCCCCGATTCGGTTCCCGCGGTCTCGATCGACCGGCAATGCGGCTCCTCGCAGCAGGCGATCCAGTTCGCCGCCCAGGCGGTGATGAGCGGCACCCAGGACATGGTGCTCGCCAGCGGCATCGAATCGATGACCCGCGTACCGATGGGCTCGACGGCGACGCTCTATATGAAGGAAGGCATGGGCAACTATAAGAGCCCGCGGCTCGAACAGGCCTATCCCAACATCATGTTCAGCCAGTTCATGGGCGCCGAGATGATGGCCAAGAAGCATGATCTCTCGAAGGACGATCTCGACGAATATGCGCTCGAATCGCACAGGAAGGCGGCGAAGGCGGCCGAGTCCGGCGCTTTCGAGAATGAGATCGTCCCGCTCGAGGTCGAAACGCCCGAGGGCGAGGAAACCCACAAGACCGACGAGGGCATCCGCTTCGATGCGACGCTCGAAGGCATCCAGTCGGTCAGACTGATCCAGGAAGGCGGCGTCATCACCGCCGCCAATGCGAGCCAGATTTGCGACGGCGCCTCGGCGGTGCTGATCGTCTCGGAGAAGGCATTGAAGGAGCACGGGCTGACGCCGCGCGCGCGCATTCACAATGTCACGGTCACCGCCGGCGATCCGGTGATCATGCTCGAAGAACCGCTTTTCGCCACCGACAGGGCGCTCGAGCGGGCCGGGCTCAAGATCGGCGACATCGATGTTTACGAGGTCAACGAAGCCTTCGCCCCGGTGCCGCTGGCCTGGCTCGACCATGTCGGCGCCGACCGCGACAGGATCAACGTCCATGGCGGCGCGATCGCGCTCGGCCATCCGCTCGGCGCCTCGGGCACCAAGCTGATGGCGACCTTGCTCAACGCGCTCGAACAGCGCGAGGGCAAATACGGGCTGCAGACGATGTGCGAGGGCGGCGGCCAGGCCAACGTGACGATCATCGAGCGGGTGTAAGCGCCAACACCAAAGTGAACCGTCACCCCAGCGAAGGCTGGGGGCTATCCCGGACAGGCGATCGCGAGACCGAGAGCTGGGATCGATGCCAGGCTTCGCTGGCATGACGAAGGAAGAGGAGAATTCAAATCATGGAACTCAACGAAAACATCTCGGCCGTGGTCACCGGCGGCGCATCGGGGCTCGGCGAGGCGACGGCGCGGCTGCTCGCCAGCAAGGGCGTCAAGGTCGCGATCTTCGACCTTCAGGAAGGCAAGGGCACCGAGGTCGCCAACGACATCGGCGGCACCTTCTGCGAGGTCAACGTCACCGACGAAGCCTCGGTCGATGCCGGTTTCGAGAAGGCGCGCGAGGCGAACGGCCAGGAGCGCATCCTCGTCAATTGCGCCGGCACCGGCAACGCGATCAAGACCGCCAGCCGCGACAAGCAAACCGGCGAGATCAAGAGCTTTCCGCTCGAAGCCTTCAACTTCATCATCCAGATCAATCTGGTCGGCACCTTCCGCTGCATCGCCAAATCGGCGGCCGGGATGATGACGCTCGACCCGCTTTCGGATGACGGCGACCGCGGGGCGATCGTCAACACCGCGTCGGTCGCGGCAGAGGACGGGCAGATGGGCCAGGCCGCCTATTCGGCTTCGAAGGGCGGCGTCGTCGGCATGACGCTGCCGATCGCGCGCGATCTGATGCGCGAGGGGATCCGGGTCAACACGATCCTGCCGGGCATCTTCGACACCCCGCTGATGAACGCCGCGCCGCCGCAGGTGAAGGAGGCGCTCGCCGCTTCGGTGCCCTTCCCCAAGCGTCTCGGCAAAGCCGAGGAATACGCCCATCTCGCGCTGACGATGATCGAGAATGGCTATTTCAACGGCGAGGATGTCCGCCTCGACGGTGCGATTCGAATGGCACCGCGGTAGCGATCAAATCCTCCCCGTTTGCGAAGCAAATGCCCCACCGCTTCGCGGCAGGGAGGATTTCCTCTACGCCATCCGATACCGCACCGGCAGCGTCTTCAATCCACCGACGAAGGTCGAGTGGGAGCGCCGGGGCTCGCCGGCCAGCTCGATCGTCTCGATCCGGTCGAGCAGTTCGTTGAACAGGATCCGCATCTCGAGCCGCGCGAGATGCAGCCCCAGGCACTGATGCGCGCCAGCGCCGAAGGCGAGGTGGCGGTTGGGCGAGCGGGTGGCGTCGAATTTGCGCGGATTATCGAACTGGGCCGGATCGTGGTTGGCGGCGACATAGTTGATCATCAGCCAGTCGCCCTTGGCGATCGCCTGCCCGCCCACCTCGGTATCCTCGGCCGCGGTGCGCATGAAATGCTGGACCGGCGTCGTCCAGCGGATCGCCTCCTCGACGATGCCGGGGAGCAGATCGCGATCCGCGCGCAGCCGCGCATATTGCTGGGGATCCTGCGCCAGCGCCATCATCGCGCCGGCGGTCGAGGCCGAGGTGGTGTCGTGCCCGGCGGCGGCTAGGATGATGTAATAGCCGGCCATGTCGCGGTCGGGCAGCGGCGCGCCGTCGACCGTCGCGTTGGCGATCACGCTCGCGACATCGTCGGTGGGATGGGCGCGCTTCTCCTCGGCGAGCTTGGTGAAATAACCCTCGAAATCCTTGACCGCTCCGGCGACCAGCTGGATGATCTGCTCGGCCGTCATCTCGGCTACGCCCGATCCGCTGAGATCGGCATCCTGCCCGCCGAACATCTGCTGGGTGAGAAACAGCATCCGCTGTTCGTCCTGCTCGGGCACACCAAGTATCCGCATCACGACATGGAGTGGATAGGGGGCCGAGACGGTCGGCACGAAATCGGTCTCGCCGCCGGCCTCGACCAGCCGGTCGACGGTGCGTCGGGCGATCGCGCGGATCTCCGATTCCATCCTTTTGAGGTTCTTCGGCATGAACCAGCTTTGGGTGAGCTTGCGGTATTTCGGATGGATCGGAGCATCGAAGGTGACCAGCGAATCGACGAGCATGTCGCTGCCCGTCGCCTCGCGCGCGAATTCGATGCCGGCCCTTGAATTGAGCACCACCGGGCGCGGATTGTTGAGGAAGGTTGCATTGTCCTTGCTGATCCGCATCACGTCTTCGAAGCGGGTGACCAGCCAGAAGGAATCGAATTCACCATCCGGGGCATCGACGCGGCCGACCGGCATATGCTCGCGCAGCCAGTCGAAAGTGTCGAGCAGCCCGTCCCACTCGGCATAGGCCGCGGGGTCGATGACCTGCAGCGCCATTTCGGGCGACAGGGCCGGTTCCTCGAGTGCGGCGGTGGCCATGCGTCCCTCCCTAAGCTGTCTGTGTCGCCGTTTCCTCGGCCCAATATTCGTCGCGGAGCAGGCGCTTGTAGAGCTTGCCGGTCGGATGGCGGGGCAGTTCGGCGCGGAAATCGAACTGGCGGGGGATCTTCACGCCGGACAATTCCTCGCGCAGCCAGGCCTCGAGTTCGGCGGCGAGATCTTCTCCAACCTCGCGCATATCGAGGGGTTGGATGATTGCGACGACGCGCTCGCCCATATCCTCGTCGGG
>JAIVHR010000088.1:3231-4355 GCA_020200935.1 Sphingomonadales bacterium | reverse complement strand
GCATAGAAAAAAAACAGCGCGCTGATCACGGCGATGACCAGATAGACGATGCGTTCGAAGCGGAAAATACGCACCAGCGCCTCGACCGCCCGCAGCGCCTCGTCCAGTTCCGAATTGCGCGGTTCGGCCACATTTCCCCCAAAGCGGCTAGTCCAAGAAGCGGAATTTACACTATTTCCCGGTCACAGACAAATCAGCCGCGGGAAACGGTAGTGGGTCCGTTTGAAAGTTTGCGCGACAACACCGATATATTCCTTCTGTGAGTGATAGGAGGTCGCGGTGGCAGAAGTCAGGCGGTCGATGTTCCCGTATGGGATGGCAAAAAATCCGGACGGATCATGGACCCTATTCAACCGGCAATATAAGCCTCTTGGCGTCATATCGAAGGAATGGGAGGATTGGGACGACCCCAAACACAAGATGCTGCTGAAGGGCCTTGGGCCCGCCACTTTAGCAAAGCTAGACTGGCGCGGTGATGGTGCCGACGAGCGTATCTATTTCTATAATGACGGCTGCATTCCGACAGATTCTTCGAAGGACATGAAAAGCTATCTTGCGAAGCTCGAAATCCTCATGAAACTTAATGTCGTGCAGCGCTAAACGTCGCGCTTTTTATAAGAGCCGAGTTTCGTCGGCCTCTCCGCTTCTGCCTTCTCGACGAGCATCACAATGTCGGCGCTTTTCCAAAGCGGATCCGACACGCCAGCGGCCATCGCGGGGATGATCTTCAGGCTCTTATGGATGCGGGTGAAATTGTAGCTCACGAAATAGAATGCCGGCGCGCGAATGTGGTTTTGCAGCTTCTTCAGACTGCCTCGCCATAGAGGCCGGTCAGTTCGCTGTGGAACCGATCGGCCGAGAAGCGCGCCGCGGCCTGGATGGGCGCTTTCGAGCGGGCATTTTCAATCCACTCGCGGTCGGCGAGGCGGGCCAGACTTTCGGCCGCCAGCCGACCGGTATCGCCGGACGGCACGAGGACGCCCGTCTCGCCGTCGATGAAGGTCTCGCCGACGCCGCCGACATCGAAGGCGATCACCGGCAGGCCGGCGAATTGCGCCTCGATCAGCGCGTTGGGAAGGCCCTCGCTGGCCGATGTCTGCCAGAAGATATCGAAGGCGGAGAGC
>JAIVHR010000088.1:0-3127 GCA_020200935.1 Sphingomonadales bacterium | reverse complement strand
GCGGAAACGTTCGCCATGCTCGACCGCCACCAATCGGCATAGCCGCGCGCGGCGGCGTCGGCGCAGAAGACGAGATCGATCTCGGGGCGCTCGAGCAGCATGCGATAGACCGCGGGGTACGACGCGACGGGCTCGGCGAGGCTCGCGAGCGGCTGCGAGGGGCCGTGATGGAAATGGACGATGATCCTCGGGCAGCCGGCGACCAGCCCGGCATAGGCGGCGAGCAGCCCGGTCAGGTCGTTCCAGGCATGGATGACGCGCGGGCGGGTCGCGGCGATATGGTCGTGGAGCTTGCGGCAGCGCTCTTTCCAGCTGCCCGGCAGCAGCGCGAAGGGCATCGGCGCGGCGGCGCTCTGATCGAGCAGCAGGATATCGTCGGCGGTCACCCCGGCGAGTTCGGAATAATGGGCGGACGGCTTGCCCTGTTCGAAGCCGAGCAGCGCCATGTCGACGGCGTCGAACAGGCCGCTATCGGCGAAATGCCGGTAACTCGCCGCCATCACCCGCTCCATCCCGCCGCAGGCCAGCGTGTTGCCGACCATCAGCAGGCGGTTGGCGGGGGCGTAGGATGGGGCGATGCGCGCGGGGTCGCCCAACAGCCAGGCGAAGGCGTTTTCGAGCGGGTCGCCCGGGGCGCCGCCCGCACCGAACTGGTCGCGCATCGCGGCGAAGGCCTCGCGCGGCGTACCGGGCTCGAAATCCTCCTCGCTCAGCAGGTCGGCATCGTCGGCCCAGCGATGGCGTTCATGCGCGAGTCTCGCCAGCCGCCGCCGCAGCCGCTCGTCATCTCCGCCGCCCTCCTCGAGCGCTCCGCGCAGCAGCCGCCGCGCATAGCCGTGGAAGCGTAAACCCTTCTGCAGCCGCGCTTCTTCGAGCACCGACCGCATCCCCCCGCGATCCAACATGTCCCAGCGGCCGAGCGCCTCGAGCATCAAGGGGTCGTCTTCTTCATAACCCGCTTTCCACAGTCCGAGGATCGCCCGATAGACGCCTTCGCGCGAACGATAGAGCCGCGCCGAATGGGCAAGCTGCTGCGTGACGAAATCATGCACCGCCTGCGATCCCCCCGAGGCTTGCAGCTGCTCGATCCGCCGGGTCAGCTGCGCGGCGCGCGGCCCCTGCCGGATGCGCGAACGCAGCGGGCGGCGGATCTGCGGCGTACTGCCCGACCGCCGATCGGGCAGCCGATCGCCGAGCGGATGACCGGCGCGGAACTGCGCGGCAAGTGCCTCGTCGGAAAGCCCTGCGAGCTGGCCCGCATCGGGCACCTCCCGTTCCCGGAGTTCATCGAGGAGATCACCCTCGCCCTCGAATTGCGCCTCCATCTGATCGGCAAGTCCCTGCCGGCCGGCGCGAACCGCCGCCTCGGCGATGCATCCGACCGCCAGCGGCACCATGCGTTTGCGGCGCAGCTGGTCGCGCCAAAGCGCGATCGATTGCTCCCATCGCCCGGCCTGGCTCGCCGCGGCCGCCGCGATCAGCGGCCGGTCGAGCGCATGCGGGCGGTCGTTCATCGCCGCCGGCCGGTCAGCTTCGCCCGCAACCGGCCCGCCCAACCCAGCGCCTGTAGGAGCCGATCGAATTCGCGATGCAGCACGCCCGACCGATGGGCTTCTTCGCGCCGCGCCCGTGCTGCCTTGGCGTCGGCGCGGTCGAGCCGGACACGCACCCGGACCTCGCGCCAGTCCATGTCGGCCGCACCCCCGGCCACGCGCGCCCGCGCCAGAGCGTCGGGCGAAGGCGGATCAACGGCAGCGGGACGGATCACCACCCCGGCAGCGCAGGGCAGCGCCACCCCCGCCGGGAGCATGCGCGCGCAGACATCGCGAATGCCGGCGATATCGGTCCGATCGTCGAGACCCGACAAGACCTCGCGAAGGGCGACTGTCTCGATCCAGACCGGTTCCCCTTCACCGGTATCGCCGGACCATCTTTGGTCGGCATCGATCGCGAGCCAGCCGGTGCGCACTGCCTTGGCATCGCCATCGGCAAGCCTGCCGGCAAGCAGCTCGACGGTGGCGGGAAAATCCTCGATCGGATCGGTAGCGATCTGGACATAGCGCGCCGACTCGCTTTCGAGCCGTTCGACGAGCGCCGGGATGAGCGCCTGCGCGGCATCGACCAGCTCGAATTCGCCGGCGACGTCGAAAAACAGCTCGCGCTGGCGCGGATCGGTGAGGAACACGGTCAACGGCAGAACGGCCTCGCCCCAATGGGGAGGATCGAGCAATCCCTTCAGCGCTTCGATCCCGGTTTCGGTAACAATCCAGTAGCGCCGCATGGGCAACAAGGAAGAGAGCCCAGCCGGCGGACCTTCGGCCTGCTCCTTCGCCAGCAGCGCCTCATGATAGAGCGGACGATTGACCGACTCGTCGAACTCGGCGGCGGCATGGGCCAGCGCCTGTTGGCGCATCTCGCCGAACAGCTCGGGGTCGTCGTGCCAGGCGGCGATCAGTCCGGCGACGTGCTTCGCGGCGAGCCGCACCAGCGCAACGCCCTCGCCCGGTTCGGCAAAATCGCGGGCGAACAGATGATAGGAAAGCACCGCCGGCAAGCCGCAGCTCATCGCTTCCATCACCACCTGCGGAAAGCCTTCCGAGCGCGCCGGCAACACCAACGCATCATGCTCCCGATAGAGCGCGGGCAGCGCGTCATAATCGTGAAAGCCGAGATAGCGGCGGTTACCGATCTCGCGTTCGGCGAAGTCGCCGGCGATGGTAAAGCGAATGTCGGGATGCGTCTCGGAGAGCTTGTTGGCCGCGCCCTCGATCAGGTCGATTCCCTTTTCGGGGCTGTCGCGGCCGACAAAAAGGATGCGCCTGCAGCGTTCCGCCGCTTCCTCGGGCGGCGAAAAATGGGACCGGTCGACTCCGCGGCGACAGATGCGGATTTTACCGGGGCTCGAAACCAGTTTGGCGACCCTGTCCCGCTCGGTCGCGCTCATCACGATGACCGTGCGCGCCGCCTCGGCAGCGAATGCCTCCTGCGCGGCGAGCGTACCCCAGAGCGAGGTGCCCTTGACCGGCCGGTCTTCCGCTTCCTGGACCGCGATCTGGGTCGCAATGTCGTTGCCGGCGATACGGTAGACGAATTCGGCGCCGGTCTCGCGCGCCGCCCGGGCCAGGGC
>JAIVHR010000087.1 GCA_020200935.1 Sphingomonadales bacterium | reverse complement strand
GGGTGCTCCAGGGGCTGTCCGAGGCGCTCCACTTCGCCAGGCGCTCCAATCTCGATCTCGACAAGGTGTTCGAGGCGATCTCGGGCGGCGCGGCGCAGAGCTGGCAGATGGACAATCGCTGGCGGACGATGGCCGGCGGCGAATTCGATTTCGGCTTCGCGATCGACTGGATGCGCAAGGATCTGGGGCTGGCGATCGAAGAGGCCGAGCGGGTCGGCGCCAGGGTCGATCTCGCGAAGCTCGTCGACGGCTATTATGCCGAAATACAGAAAATGGGCGGCGCGCGCCAGGATACGAGCGCGCTGGTGAGGAGACTGGAAGAGTGAGTGCAGAATTTCCGTTCGGGCTGAGCTTGTCGAAGCCCTGCATTTCTTTTTTCAATCGGTTGAGGAAGAAGGACAGCCCTTCGACAGGCTCAGGGCGAACGGGCATTGTCCTCGCCCTTGCCGCCGCGCTCCTTCCCGCTCCGGCGCTCGCCGATGCGCTGATCGACAATGCCAACGGCTATACGCTCGACGAGGACGGCGATCTCGTCCGCTTCACCGGCATCCTGTTCGATGTCGAAACCGGACGCGTCACGCGGCTGCTTCAGCGCCGCGACAGCCGGCCGCGCGAGGTCGATTTTCGGCACGACGCCCGCGGCCGCACGATTATCCCCGGGATGATCGACGCCCACGGCCATGTCATGGGATTGGGTTACGCCGCGATCCAGCTCGACCTTTCCGCCACCCGCAGCCTCGCCGAGGCGCAGGCGGCGCTCGCCCGCTATGCCGCGGAAAACCCGACGCCGCGCTGGATCATCGGCCGCGGCTGGAACCAGGAGACCTGGGGCCTCGGGCGCTTCCCCAACGCCGGCGATTTCGATTCGGTGGTCGGCGACCGGCCAGTCTGGCTGGTGCGCGTCGACGGCCATGCCGCGGTCGCCAACAGCGCGGCGATGCGCGAGGCCGGCATCACCGCCGATACCGAGGCCCCTTCGGGCGGCCGTATCGAGCGGTCGGGCGGGCAGCCCAGCGGGCTTTTCGTGGATGCCGCGATGGAGCTCGTCGCCGGCCGCATCCCGCCGCTCCAGCCGCCGATCCGCGATATCGCGCTCGCCGAGGCGCAGGAGCTGCTGCTGTCCAACGGCATCACCGCCATCGCCGATATGGGCACCTCGACCGACGACTGGCAGGTGATCCGCCGCGCCGGCGATCGCGGCCAGCTCAAGGTCCGCATCATCTCCTATGCCGACAGCATCGAAACCTTGCTCGATGTCGCCGGCGACCGGATGACGCCGTGGCTCTATGACGGCCGGCTGCGGATGGTCGGCCAGAAGCTCTATCTCGACGGCGCGCTCGGATCGCGCGGCGCGGTGCTGCTCGAACCCTATGCCGACGCGCCCGGCGAGCGCGGGCTTTCGCTGATCGACGATGTCGGCTTGCGCAACCGGCTGAGCCGGCTCGCCATCGACCGGTTCCAGCCGGCGCTGCACGCGATCGGCGACGGTGCCAACCGACAGGCGCTGAGCGCGATCGAGGAAATCGCCGCGCGCTATGACGATGATCGGCGCTGGCGCATCGAGCACGCCCAGATCGTCGATCCGGCCGATCTCCATCGCTTCGGGCGGCACGGCATCATCGCCTCGATGCAGCCGGTGCACCAGACCTCGGACCGGCTGATGGCCGAGGCGCGGCTCGGGCCGGCGCGATTGAACGGCGCCTATGCCTGGAATTCGATGCTGCGCAATCGCGGCAGGCTCGCCTTCGGCAGCGACTTTCCGGTCGAGAACCGCAATCCCTTTCCCGGCCTCGCCGCCGCGACGACGCGGCAGGATGCCGACGGCGAGCCGATCGGCGGCTGGCAGGCGCATGAACGGATCACCCTTAGCCAGGCCTTCGCGGCCTTCACCACCGGGGCGGCCTATGCGGGCTTCGCCGAGGACAATATCGGCCGGCTCGCCGAGGGGCTCTATGCCGATTTCGTCATCCTCGACCGCGATATCTTCGATGCGACGCCCGAGGAAATCCGCGCCGCGCGGCCGATCGAGACCTGGGTCGGCGGCCAGCGGACGTGGGTGCGCGGCGCCGGACGATCCTCCACCGCGCCGCCGATGGACGCCCCGGTCGGTCCGATGATCACCGACGAGGAGGAGGGCGGGCGGTAGGCGCTAGCGATTTGGTCCTTCCGGATACCCCAAAACCGTTAGGGCTGAGCCTGTCGAAGTCCGTCTATCGGTCAAGAAACGCCGTTCGAGCAAGGGCGATGCCTGCTCCCCTCCCCTTGATGGGGAGGGGCCGGGGGTGGGGTGACGTCTCCGCCCGCGCTACCGCCTGCTGTTGGGGTGCCGGACCGAGAGGTCACCCCCACCCAACCCTCCCCCATCAAGGGGGAGGGCTTCCCCCGACTTGAGCACGGTCGCGCTCGCGGCTCTGGATGCCGGATCAAGTCCGGCATGACGAATCTACTCGCCGAGCGCCAACAGCCGTCCCGGGGTCAGGATCTGGGGCAGGATCTCGGGCTCGCCGCCCGGCGGATAATAGAGATAGAGCGGCACACCCGATCGGCCATGGGTGGCGAGGAAACGGCCGATTTCGGCATTGCCGGTCGTCCAGTCGCCGACCAGCACGGCGATCTCGCGCTGCTGGAAATGCGCGGCCACCGATTGGCGCGCCAGCGCGCCGGCTTCGTTGGCCTTGCACGTGATACACCAGTCGGCGGTGAAATAGACGAAGACCGGACGGCCCGCGGCGCGCAATTCGGCGAGCCGCGCCGTGCTGAAGGGTTCGGCGCCGGGCAGCGTGTCGGCGGCGCGCTCGGTCGCGGGGAGCGCGGACGGCATAAGCCCGACGCCGACCGCGGCGACGAGCAGCGCGGGTATGGCGAGGAGCGCCGCCGCGCGGCCCTTGCGCTGGCGCAAGCCGATCCACCCGAGGACCAGCACCAGTGCGATCGCGAGGCCGAAGCCGATAGTCACGCCCTCGGCTCCCGCCTGCCGGCTCAGCAGCCAGACCAGCGCCAATGCGGTTAGCCCCATCGGCAGCGCCATCCAGCGGCGGAAGCGCGCCAGCCGCGCCGAGCGCGGCTGCCATGAACGGGCCGGTGCAAGGCGTCGCGACGAAAGCCGCGAGCGCGCCGGTGCCGAAGGCGCCCGCCGCCCCGCCGCTCTCGCCCCGGCGGCTGCCGATCGCCAGCGCCGGCAGCTCGAACAGCCCGGCGAGATTGGCGGTGATCGCGGTGAACAGCATCAGCAGCAGGAAAATCATCCGCGGATCCTGCAGCTGGAAGGCCCAGCCGACCGCCGCGCCGCCCGCGCGCAACGCCAGCAGACTGCCACCGAGCGCCAGGCACATGACGACCGCGCCGCCGGCATAGGCGAGCGCCTCGCGCCGCGCCGCGCCTTCCTCGCCGCCGGATTTGGCGAGGCTCAGCGCCTTGAGGCTGAGGATCGGGAAGACGCAGGGCATGATGTTGAGCAGCAGCCCGCCCAGAATCGCGCCGAGCAGGATGACCGCGAGCGGGGTCGCGGCGGCGATGCCGCCCACCGGCGTCCCCGCCGCCGGTACCTCGCCCGGCACCGCCTCGACGAGCAGACCGTTGCCGGGGCCAATCTTGAGCAGCCCCGAAATGCGCTCGGCCTCGGCGGCGTCGGGCCCGGCCGGGATTTCGACCAGCAAAATCGCGCCGTTGCGCGTGATGCGCTGATCGGCGCCGTAGTCGGCAACGCGGTCGGTCGCCGGAAAGAAATAGGGATCCTCAAGCGACGCGCCGGCAGGGAAGGGAATGGCGAGCCGCAAGCTGCCGCCGCTCGCCTCGAAGCGCGCCTCGCTGTCGAGCGGCCGGGCGAGCTCGGCGCGCCAGGCGTCGAAGCGCCGTTCTCCGGACGCCGCCCTTTCGGCGACCGCGAGGGTCAGCGAAAGCGCGCCGCTTTCGGGCACGCAGATCTCATCGGTGCAGGCCAGCCATTCGCCGGCGACACGAACCGTCAGCCGTTCGCCGGGCGCGGCATCCTCGGGCGCGGTGAATTCGGCGAGCAGCGCATAATCGCGCTCGAAGACGTAATTCATGATCCCGGAGATCACCAGCCGCTCGGGCACCGGATAGCGCAGCTCGGTGATTTGGGCGCCTTCGGGCAGCTCCCACTCCCAGCGATCGGGCAGTCCCGCCTCGCCGGGATTGAGCCAATAGCCGTGCCAGCCCGGATCGGGCCGCATGCGAATCGCCAGGGTCACGCTTTCGCCGGGGACGACGCTCGGCCGTTCGGCGAGCAGCTCGGCCTGGATCGCATTTTCGCCGTGCGGCTGGAGCTGCGCCTGCGCGCCCGCCAGCGACCACAGCACCAGCATCGCCAGACACAGACAAAAACGCGGCAAGACCTTAAGCTGTGTCACAATTGCGCTATAGCAGTCGCATTGCCGTCTTCCAGCAGGAGAGTCCCGCCCATGGCCCCCGTCCGAATCGCCGCCCGTCTCGCCGCTCTCGCCGCCGCCGCTGTCTCCTTCGCAACGCCGATCGCCGCCCAGCCGGCCGAAAGTGAGCGCCCGACGCTGGTTGTCGCGATCTCGGTCGATCAGCTCAGCAGCGATCTGTTCAACCAGTATCGCGAACATTTCTCCGGCGGACTCGCCCGGCTGATGGGCGGCGCGGTCTTTCCCTCGGGCTATCAGGCGCACGCCGCGACCGAGACCTGCCCCGGCCATTCGACGATCCTCACCGGCGCCCATCCGGCGCGCACCGGGATCATCGGCAATGACTGGATCGAACTCGATGTCGGACGCGAGGATACCGAGGTCTATTGCGCCGAGGATACCAGCGTCGAAGGCTCGTCGTCGGAAGATTACACCGTTTCGCCGGTCCATCTGCTCGTGCCGACCTTGGGCGATCTGCTCAAGCAGGCCGATCCCGAAAGCCGCGTCGTCTCGATCGCCGGCAAGGACCGGTCGGCGGTGATGCTCGGCGGGCACCGT
>JAIVHR010000250.1 GCA_020200935.1 Sphingomonadales bacterium | reverse complement strand
CTATGCGCGGTTGACGGCATGGGGGCAGGCGAGTCACTAGGCGGGCTTCCTCCCCCGTAGAGGCGCCGGATTCCGTGCCTCGACAAGTCGTGACAAGCAGTTTGAGAAATAGAAAAATGCGCGTTTTCAAATATATAACGGACAGCACACTCAATGTTGAGAAGAATGTGCCGTTGCAATTCGCCTTGCGCCATTCGATGCGCATCTTTCCGTCGAACGCGCTCTATACGATGATCCCCAAAAATGGCTGTTCGTCGCTGCGCTATTCGATCGCGGTGGCCAATGGCTGCGTCGCGGGGCCGGAGAATCTCAACTGGATCCACCAGAACAACCAGACCTTCAAGGCCGACCTCGAATCGGCGTATCGCAGCGAGTACGCATTCATCGTTCTGCGCTGCCCCTACCGGCGATTGTTGAGCGCCTTTTACGACAAGATCGTCAATGTCGATATCGAATCCTGGGAGCTCTTCGCACTGACCGAGCGCAAGATTCATCCCCACGACATGAACTTCTCGCGCTTCATCGACATGATCGCTTCGCTGCCGCGCTCGAAATGGGATCCCCATTGGCGGCCGCAATCGGATTTCCTGCTTTTCGAAGAATATGACGATGTCTTCGCGGTCGAGAATTACGACTGGATGAAAAAGACGGTGAAGAAGAAGGCCGGCTTCGAGATCATCGATACGCGGCCGATGCTCCGGCATGACCGGGACGTCGACCAGGACAATGTCGAGGACGATGCCGACGCCGCGCATTATGCGGCGATCAAGCTGCTCAACATGAAGCGGCAGGGCGTCTTTTATTCGGACAAGAGCTTCTTTCCCGCCGGTGTCCTTGAAAAGATCAACCGGCTCTATGACGACGATATCCGGCTCTACCGCTCCTCGGGCTTCGGGCATCTCAGTCTCATCCAGCGGTGAGCCGCCGACGGATCTATCTGCATGCCGGGATGCACAAGACCGGCACGACTTCGATCCAGAAATATCTTTTCGACCATAGCGAAGCCTTCGAAGCGCGCGGATATGCGGTTTTCGAGGATATCGAGTTCGGCCCCTTCGCCGAACGGACCGGCGCGGACCGGACCAACTGTTTCCGGCTTGCCCATCTCTTGCTGCGCGATGCATTCGGTTCGCCGATCAAATTGCGGACCGGTGTGCGCCGCTACGGGCCGGCGCGGCGGCTGGGCGATATCGTGCGGCTGCGGCGCATGCTGCGGCGCATTCGCTGTCCGAATATCGTCATATCCGCGGAAGCCTTCTGTTTCCTGCGTACGCCCGGGGAGCGGGCCTTGTTGCGCCTCGCCTTTGCCGGCTTCGAATTGGTCCCGGTGATATTCTTTCGCGACAGCACGGACTGGCTGGCCAGGCAACAGGGCCAGTTGGTCAACGGCGTTCCCGACGGCTATTCGGCGCACGCGCTGGATTTCAGCCCCGCCTCGGATCTCGTCGATTATGCGGCGATACGGCGTCTTTTCGGCGACGGGATCTATCTCGATTACGAACCTATCGTGGCCGCGAGAGGTTCGGTCCTGCCTGCTTTCCTCGAGGCGATCGGCATCGATCCGGCCGACATGCCGGCTTATGGCGAATATCGGGACAATCCTTCGGCGGAAAAGCGCGATTGGTCGTCGCTCGCCGATCAGTGAAAATCGCGCGGCCTGGGCAGGATGCGCACATTGCGGGGATGGCTGTGGCGCGGATCGGGGGCGGATGTCACGCTGTCGGCGCCGGCCATGTCCGGGCTGCGGACAGGGCCATCGGCCAGCCTGTCGAGCTCGCCCGTCCGGTCGGCGATATCGACCGCCATCAGATGGACGACGCCTTCCTCGCTGCGCTGCACCTCGCCTTCGATCGCCATCAGCCGCGAGGCCATCACCGCGCGGCGCAGCCGGTCGAGATGCCGCGCCCATAGCAGCGCGTTGACGATCCCCGTCTCGTCCTCGATCGTGATGAAGATCGCGTTGCCCTTGCCGGGCCGCTGGCGGATCAGCACGACGCCGGCGCAGCGGACCCTGGCGCCGTTCTTCGCCGCGTTGGTCTGGGCGCAGGAGAGCACCCCCTCGCTTTCGAAGATCGGGCGCAGGAAGGCCATCGGGTGGGCTCTCAGCGATAGCCGCGTCGTCTGATAGTCGGCGACGACATGCTCGGCGAGCGGCATGGCGGGGAGCCTGGCGTCGGGTTCGTCGGCGAGCTCGCGCTGGCGCGCCGCGGCGAACAGCGGCAGCTCGCCTTTGGGCATCCGCCGCACCTCCCAGAGCGCCTGCCGCCGGTCGAGCCCGATCGATCGGCAGCCATCGGCGTCCGCAAGGAGGCGGAGCGCACGGCGGGGAAGATCGGCGCGGCGGGCGAGGTCCTCGATTCCGGTGAAGGGGGCGGCGGCGCGGGCTTCGACGAGCGCATCCGCCCAATCGCGGTGAAACCCGTCGATCTGGCGAAAGCCGAGGCGCAGGGCGAAATGTCTGTGTGTTCCTGCGGAAGCAGGAACCCAGGGCGGTTGAGGGTTGCGCTTGCGGCTCTGGGCTCCTGCCTTCGCAGGAGCACAAATTTCCTCCAGCCCGTTATCCCACCCGCTGGCATTGATATCGATCTCGCGCACCTCACCGCCATGCTCGATAAGATCGCGGACGAGCTGGGCCGGAGCGTAGAAGCCCATCGGCTGCGAGTTGAGCAGCGCGCAGGCGAAGACCGCCGGATGGTGGCACTTGATCCAGCTCGAGACATAGACCAGCCGCGCAAAGGAGAGCGCATGGCTCTCGGGGAAGCCGTAACTGCCGAAGCCCTCGATCTGCTTGAAGCAACGCTCGGCGAAGTCGCGGGCATAGCCGCGGCGGACCATCCCCTCGACCATCTTCCTCTCGAAGCGATCGATATTGCCGACATGGCGGAAGGTCGCCATCGAGCGGCGCAGCTTGTTGGCGTCGGAGGGCGAGAATTCGGCGGCTACGATCGCCAGCTTCATCGCCTGCTCCTGGAACAAGGGCACGCCGAAGGTCTTGCCGAGCACCTGGCGGAGCTCGTCGGGATCGTGCGGCGGGTCGGGGGAGGGGATCTCGACCGGCTCCTTGCCCGACCGCCGCCTGAGATAGGGGTGGACCATCTCGCCTTCGATCGGCCCGGGCCGCACGATCGCGACCTGGATGACGAGGTCGTAAAATTCGCGCGGGCGCAATCGCGGCAGCATGTTGATCTGCGCCCGGCTTTCGACCTGGAAGACGCCGATACTGTCGCCCTTGCAGAGCATGTCGTAGACCGCCGGGTCTTCCTCGGTGCCGATGCTCTGGAGATCGAAGCTGCCGAGGCCGTGGCTTGCCATCAGCTCGAGCGCCTTCCTCACGCAGGTCAGCATGCCGAGCGCGAGGATATCGACCTTCATCAGGCCGAGCGCGTCGATATCGTCCTTGTCCCATTCGATGAAGGTGCGGTCCTCCATCGCCGCATTGTGGATCGGCACGATCTCGTCGAGCCGTCCCTGGGTCAGCACATAGCCGCCGACATGCTGCGAGAGATGGCGCGGGAATTGGAGGATCCGGTCGACCAGGCGCTTGAGCCGGACGATCTCGGGATTGGCGGGGTCGAAGCCGGTCTCGCCGATCCGGCGCTCCTCCATCTCGCTCGAATAGCTGCCCCAGACGGTGCTCACCAGCCGGCTGGTCACGTCCTCGGAAAAGCCCAGCGCCTTGCCGACCTCGCGCACCGCGCTTCGCGGCCGGTAATGGATCACGGTGGCGGCGATGCCGGCCCGCTCGCGGCCATAGCGGCGATAGATATACTGCATCACCTCCTCGCGCCGCTCATGCTCGAAATCGACGTCGATATCGGGCGGCTCCTTGCGCTCCTCGGAGACGAAGCGCGAAAAGAGCAGATCGTATTTCATCGGATCGACCGAGGTGATGCCGAGCAGATAGCAGACCATCGAGTTGGCCGCCGAGCCGCGCCCCTGGCAGAGGATCGGCGGATCCTGCGCGCGGGCGAATTTCACGACATCGTGAACGGTGAGGAAATAATAGGCATATTGCTGTTTGCGGATGAGGTCGAACTCGTCGGTCAGCAGCGCCTCGGCCCTGGCCGGGACGCCCTCGGGCCAGCGCTCCTTCGCCGCCTCCATGACGAGATGTTCGAGCCAGTCATGCGGCTCCCAGCCCTCGGGCACCGGCTCGTGCGGATATTCGTAGCGCAGATCGTCGAGGGTGAAGGATATGCGCGAGAGGATATCCGAGCTGGCGGCGATGGCTTGGGGGTAATCACCGAAGAGCCGCGCCATTTCGGCGGGAGATTTGAGGTGGCGCTCGGCATTGGCGGCGAGACGCTGACCGGCCTCATGGATCGTCGTCTTTTCGCGGATGCAGGTCAGGATATCGTGGAGCGGTCGCTGTGCAGGCTCGGCATAGAGCGCGTCGTTGGTGGCGAGCAGCGGCAGGCCGAGCCGGCCGGCCAGCGCCGCGAGCCGGGCGAGGCGGCGATGATCGGCGCCGGCGCGCGGCATCGTCGCGCCGATCCAGAGCGCATCGGGCGC
>JAIVHR010000086.1 GCA_020200935.1 Sphingomonadales bacterium | reverse complement strand
CTTCCCGACCCCGCGCGCCGTCGATACCCCGGCCGGCGGCACCGAGGCGCTCGGCCGCCAGATCGCCGAGGTCGTCGAGGCCGATCTGCGCGGTTCGGGCTTCTTCCGCCCGATCGCGCGCAACCTTTTGCGCCGGGTGTCGATGCCGCAGGTCACCAACCCCGATTACGCCGCCTGGAGCCAGGTCGGCGCGCAATATCTGGTCCAGGGCTATGTCCAGGACGAGGGCGGGCGGCTGACCGTCGGCTGCTATCTCTACGACGTCTTCGCGGGCAGTTCGCTGGCGCGCGAAGGCTATGAGGTCGATTATGCCGACTGGCGCCGCGCCGCCCATCGCTGCGCCGACATGGTCTATGCGCGGATCACCGGCGAGGGCGCCTATTTCGACAGCCGCATCGTCTATGTCGCCGAGAGCGGCCCCAAGAACAACCGCACAAGGCGGCTCGCGGTGATGGATACCGACGGCGCCAACCACCGCTTCCTGACCAACGGCCAGTCGATCGTGCTGACCCCGCGCTATGCGCCCGACGGCCGCTCGATCGTCTATATGAGCTATCTCAATAACGAGCCCCGCGTCTATCTCTACGATCTCGCCACCGGCAGCCAGCGGACACTCGTCGATTCGCGTTACATGACCTTCGCGCCGCGCTATTCGCCCGACAGCCGGCATGTCGTCTTCTCGATGGCGACCAACGGCAATACCGACATCTATCGGGTGCCGGTGTCGGGCGGGGCGCCGCAGCGGCTGACCAACACGCCCGGCATCGATACCGGCGGCAGCTATTCGCCCGACGGCAGGCAGATCGTCTTCGAAAGCGACCGGTCGGGATCGCAGCAGCTCTATGTGATGAACACCGACGGTTCGGGCCAGCGCCGGATCTCTTTCGGCGGCGGCGGCCATGCGACGCCCGAATGGAGCCCGCGCGGCAATTTGATCGCCTTCACCCAGACCGGCAGCTTCAATATCGGCGTCATCCGGCCCGACGGATCGGGTGCGCGCATCCTGACCAATGGCTGGCAGGACGAGGCGCCGAGCTGGGCGCCCAACGGCCGGGTGATCCATTTCTTCCGCACGCCGCGCGGCGCCGGGCTGCCGGCGCTCTATTCGATCGACGTGACGGGCCGGCTCGAACGCCGCCTGCCGACGCCGGTCGGCGCGTCGGACCCGTCATGGTCGCCGCTGCAGGATTGAACGCTTTGCCGACCCGCCGGTTATAAGAGCATGCGGCAAGGGCGGGGCCGCGAAACAGAAGGATTGAGGATATGAGGATCAAATCGACTTCGCTCATGCTGGCGACCGCCGGAACGGCGCTGATGCTGTCCGGCTGCGCCAAGGATGCGCCCGAGGAGCTGCCGCCGCCGCCGCCGACTGATACCGGCGACAACCTCTATGATGACACGCTCAGCGGCCCGGTGGCAGGCAGCCGGGCGGATTTCATCGCCCAGGCCGGCACCGACACGGTCTATTTCGACACCGATGTGCACGAGCTCGATCCCGAGGCGCGGTCGATCCTCGACAGCCAAGCCCGCTGGCTCGTCGCCAACCCCGATGTCCGGGTGACGATCGAGGGCCATTGCGACGAGCGCGGCACGCGCGAATACAATCTCGCGCTCGGCGAGCGACGCGCCAATTCGGCCAAGAACTATCTCGCCGCCCGCGGCGTCGATGCTTCGCGGATGAATGTGATCAGCTACGGCAAGGAACAGCCGATCGCGCTGGGTTCTGACCCGGCGAGCTGGGCGCAGAACCGCCGCGCGGTGACCGTCGTCCCGATGTAGCCTAGCTCCGATCCCTTCCTCCGAAGGGATGGGGTTCCGTTACGGGGGCGGAACACCGCGTTCCGCCCCGGCGTTGTTTCGGCATGGACTCCGAAGCCGACCGTATCCTGCTCGCCCCGATCGAACTGATCCGGGCGAAATCGCAGGCGATGGTCGAGGGCTTCTACTTCCAGCTCCCCAACATCATCGCCGCGCTGCTGCTGCTGATTGCCGCCTGGCTGTTCGGCAAGCTGCTGGCGCGCATCGTCCGGCGGATCGCGACCCACCGCAACCGGCCCGATCTCGGCGCGCTTCTGGGCTCGCTCGCCAAGGGCATGCTCTATCTGCTGGCGATCCTCGCCGCGGCGGCGATCATCTTCCCGACCGTCAATCCCGGCGACATTCTGGCGATGCTCGGCATCGGCTCGGTGGCGGTCGGCTTTGCCTTCAAGGATATCCTGCAGAATCTCCTCGCCGGGCTGCTGTTGCTCATCCGCCGCCCCTATCTGCGCGGCGACCAGATCACGGTCGACGAATTCGAAGGCACGGTCGAGCATATCGAAAGCCGGGCGACGGCGATCCGCACCTTCGACGGCCGGCGGGTGATCATTCCCAACGCCGACATCTATACCAAGCCGGTAACCGTCAGCACCGCCTTCGAGCTGCGCCGCGACGAGATCGATATCGGCATCGGCTATGGCGACGAGCCGAGCGAGGCGCGCGCCGCCTTCATGTCCGCGATCCACGCGGTGCCGAGCGTGCTCGACGATCCGCCGCCCGAGGTGATCCCCTGGGCGCTCGGCGAATCGACGCTCGACCTGCGCGCCCGCTGGTGGACCGGATCGCGCAAAGCCGATCAGGACCGCACCCGCGCCGATGTCCTGCTCGCCATCTACCGCACCGCCAAGGAGAAGGGCATCGACCTGCCCTTCCCGACCCAGATCATGCTGTTCCACGACCAGACCGAGGATGCCGACGGCGACCGGTCGCGCCAGCGCGAAGGCTGGCCCGCCGGCAAGAACCCGCCGCGGGCAAGATGGCGGGTCGAGAAGGGGGAGGACCCCAAAGAAATCGGATAATGCGTCCGCCCCAACCCCGTTCGGGCTGAGCCTGTCGAAGCCCTGCTTTTTTCTTCAGATGGTCAAGAAGAAGTACAGCCCTTCGACAAGCTCAGGGCGAACGGAGTTCCTTGGTCGAGCTGTCTGCTACTGTGTCGAAGCTGTAGACGGTGTGGCCCCAGGGGGTGGTGACGATGACGCCGCCCGATCCGCCGAGCGCCGCCATTTCGTTGATCACCCCGTTGGCGATCTGCTGGATATCGGCGTCGGACGGGATGGCCGCGGGATCGGAGACGGAAACCTCCTGCGCGGCCATGCGGATCTGCGCGCAGATCTCGTGGGCGACGCCGACGCGGATGAAATATTCCCCCGCTCCCGTCGCCGAAACCGCGCAGCCGCGATTGTCGGCATAGGTTCCCGCGCCGATGATCGGCGAGTCTCCAATGCGCCCCCAGCGCTTGCCGGTCAGTCCGCCGGTCGAGGTCGCGGCGGCGACATTGCCGTGCGTGTCGAGCGCGACCGCGCCGACCGTGCCGTATTTGAGATCGACGTCATAGGCCGATTGCCCCTCGGCCTCGCGTGCGCGCATCTCCTCGAGCGCGCGGCGGCGGAAGTCGGTCTCGAACCAGCTGTTCTCGACCCGCGCCACGCCCTGCTCGGTGGCGAATTGCTCGGCGCCGAGCCCGCGCAGGAAGACATGCGGGCTGTTCTCCATCACCCGCCGCGCAAGGCTGACCGGGTGGCGGACCGTCGTCGTGCCGGTGACCGCCCCGGCCGCGCGCGTCGCGCCGTCCATGATCGATGCGTCATGCTCGATATTGCCCTCATAGGTGAAGACGGCGCCGCGCCCGGCGTTGAAATGCGGGTCGTCCTCCAATTCGCGGATCGTCGCCTCGACCGCGTCGATCGAAGTGCCGCCCTCGGCGAGCACCGCGCTGCCGGTCCCGAGCGCATGGCTCAGCGCGGCGCGGATCGCGGCATCCTGCTCCTCACTCAGATTGTCGCGCTCGATGACGCCGGCACCGCCATGTGTTGCGAACATTTGATCTCCCGTGCTCCTGCGAAAGCAGGAGCCCAGGGCCGCAGGCGATATCCTTGGCCGCCCTGGGCTCCTGCCTTCGCAGGAGCACATGGTCAGACGGCCGCCCCCAGCTTCCGCCAGGCGAGATCGGCGAATTCGCAGAGCAGCGGGCGGGTGTCGCGCGGGTCGATGATGTCTTCGACGTTGAATTTTTCCGCCGTGCGGAAGGGCGAGGTGACTTTGTCGAGCATCGCCTTGATCTCGGCGAGTCGCGCGGCGGGATCCTCGGCCGCCTCGATGTCGCTCTTGTAGGCCGCTTCGAGCCCGCCGGCGATCGGCAGCGAGCCCCAGTCGCCCGACGGCCAGGCGAAGCGATACTGGAAACGTCCGGCATGGCTCATCGCCGATCCGGCGATGCCGTAGGCGCGGCGGATGATGACGCTCGCCCAGGGCACCTCGGCCTTGTAGACCGCGTTCATCGCCTCGACGCCGAAGCGGATGGTGCCCGCGCGCTCGGCCTCGACGCCGACCATGAAGCCCGGATTGTCGACGAGATGGACGACCGGCAGCCGGAAGCGCCCGGCGAGCTCGACGAAGCGCTTGACCTTCCGGCTGGTCAGCGCCTCCCACGAACCGCCGAGAAAGGAGGGATCGCTGGCTAGCAGCGCGATCGGCCACCCGTCGAGCCGCGCGAAGGCGGTGATCGCCGCGCGGCCCCAGCGCCGCCCCATCTCGAAGATGCTGCCGCGATCGAACACCGCGTCGATCAGCCCGCGCATCGAATAGACCTGCTTGGGATCGCGCGGGACGATCTCGATCAGCCGCTCCTCGCGCCGGTCGACGGGATCGGTGCAGGGCGTGCGCGCGGCGAGTTGCGAGACATTGCCCGGCAGATAGGAGAGGAAGCGCCGCGCCGCTTCGAAAGCTTCGTCCTCGCTGCCGACCTCCTCGTCGATGACGCCGTTGCGGGTATGGATGTCGCTGCCGCCGAGCCCCTCCTTGTCGATATCCTCGCCGATCGCCTGGGCGACCACCGGCCCGGCGGCGAAGATCTGGCTGAGCCCGCGCACCATCACCGAATAATGGCTGGCGACGGTGCGCGCGGCGCCCATCCCGGCGGTCGGGCCGAGCGCCAGCGCGACGACCGGCACGCGCTCGAGATTTTCCATGATGTCTTCCCAGCTCGGCACCGCCGGGACGTAGGTGAAGCCCATATCCTCCAGGCTCTTGACCGATCCGCCGCCGCCGGTGCCGTCGATCATGCGAACGAGCGGCAACCCCATCTCGTGAGCCATCTTCTCGCACTGGCCGAATTTGCGGTGGAGCGCGGCATCGGCGGCGCCGCCTCGCACGGTGAAATCGTCCGCCGAGACGACTGCGGGCCGGCCCTCGATTTCGGCGCGGCCGAAGATGAAATTGGAGGCGGTGAAGCTTTCGAGGTCGCCAGCCTCGTCATAGCTGCCGCGCCCGGCGATCTTGCCGATTTCGCGAAACGAGCCCTGATCGACGAGCCGGCGGATCCGTTCGCGCGCGTCGAGCT
>JAIVHR010000085.1 GCA_020200935.1 Sphingomonadales bacterium | reverse complement strand
ACCCCAGATATCGGCGCGCCAGGATCGTTCGGACACCTTGCCCGCCCAGCTCTGGAGCCAGTTGCGCATCAGCTTCTCGGCGACCGGTACGGCTTCCTCGCGGTCGGCGGCGGCGGCGAGGTCGCGCAGCCATTCGAAGCCTTGCAAATAATCGATGAAGCCCTGCGAGGCCACGAGCGCGCCGAAATCGAGATCGGCGAGCGCGATCTCCTCGTCATGATAGAGCACCCGGCCTTCGAGCAAAGCCGTGCCGCGCGTCCGGTCTCCGGGGATCGGATCTTCGGGTGTCGCGACGAGCTTCAGCGGGAATTTGCCGCGCAGCCGCAGCCGGTGGAGCGGCGTGCGCCAGACCAGATGGCGCATCTGGGTCGCGAGCTTTTCGCCGAGCGACAACCCGCCCTCGTCGAGTCGGATCAGCCGCCGGCCGGGATCGATGCTGTCGGCGGTGTCGGGCCGTTCGATGGCCGCGGCCATGTTCATGCGCCCCTCAACGCGCGGATATTGTCGGCATAGGCGCCCGGTCCGCCGCGAAAGGTCGCGGTTCCGGCAACCAGCGCGTCGGCACCGGCCTCGATCGCGCGCGGCGCGGTATCGGGATCGATCCCGCCATCGACCTCGAGATCGATATCCTTGCCGCAGGCCTCGATCCGGGCGCGGATCGCCGCGATCTTGCGCAGCTGGCTTTCGATGAAGCTCTGGCCGCCGAAACCCGGATTGACGCTCATTACGAGCACCAGGTCGATCTCTTCGAGCACGTAATCGAGCACGCTTTCGGGCGTCGCCGGGTTGAGCGAGACGCCGGCGCGCTTGCCGAGCGACTTGATATGCTGGATCGTCCGGTGGAGATGCGCGCCGGCCTCGGGATGGACGGTGATCGTGTCGGCCCCGGCCTCGGCGAAAGCGTCGAGATAAAGATCGATCGGCGAAATCATCAGATGGACGTCAAAGGGCTTGTCGGTATGCGGCCGCAGCGCCTTCACCACCGCCGGGCCGATCGTCAGATTGGGGACGTAATGCCCGTCCATGACGTCGATATGGATCCAGTCGGCCCCGGCCTTATCGATCGCGCGGATTTCTTCCCCGAGCTTCGCGAAATCGGCGGACAGGATCGACGGCGCAATGCGGACGGGCTTGGCCATAATCGAAGAGCCTTAGGAGTCGGGCGCCTCACGGGCAATGCCGCGCTGCGGCGGATCGGGCCGATTTGGGGATAAATCGGGGTGCGCGGAGCATCGCCCTACTAAATCGTGTAGGCTGGGCAAATCCTCCCCGGCGCGAGGAGGATCAAGAGGAATCCGCGCGCCGTTCGAAAGCGGCGATGAAAAAGCCGTCGGCGCCGCCCGGATCGTCGATCGCGCCGGGAAGGATGCGCAGGAAGCCGTCGGCGGTCGGGGCGATACCGGACGGCAACGCGCACTCGGCAGGGGCAAGCGCGAATTCCCCGCGCGCGCCAAGGAAGACGTTCGCCACCTCCTCGCCTTCGGCGCGTTCGAGCGAGCAAACCGCATAGACGATCCGCCCGCCGGGCTTCACCCAGTCGGCGACGCGCTCGATCATCTTACGCTGGAGCGTCGCGCTATGGCCGATCATCTTCTCGGTCACCCGATGCAGCACGTCGGGATGACGCCGGAAAATGCCGGTCGCCGAACAGGGCGCGTCGAGCAGCACGGCATCGAAGGGCTCGTCCGGCTCCCACTCGATGACGTCACCGGCGACGAGCTCGGCGGCAAGCCCGGTCCGCGCCAGATTGTCCGAAAGTCGCGCCAGACGACTTTGCGCGATATCGAGCGCCGTGACCCGCCATCCGGCGGCGGCGAGCTGCAGCGTTTTGCCGCCCGGCGCCGCGCAGAGATCGAGCGCGCGCCGCCCCTCGCCCGGCCCGAGCAGGCGCGCCGGCAGCGACGCCGAGACATCCTGCACCCACCAGGCGCCCTCGCCATAGCCCGGCAGCGCCGCAACCGATTGCCGATCGACCCGAAGATGGCCGGGGAGCAGGCCGCGGCCTCCAAGCTCCGTGGCCCATTGCCCGGTGTCGGCGGGATCCCGAAGCGTCAGATCGAGCGGCGGCGGCGCGGCAATGGCGCGGGCTGCCGCCTCGACCGTCGCCGCGCCCCACTGGTCGCGCCAGCGATCGGCTACCGCCGCCGGCAGCGTCGGCCGCTCGGGCAGCCGCACGTCCTGCCGCATCAGCGTCCCGAAAACGCCATGAACGAGCCGCCGCTGTCCGCCGGCAAGCAGCGGCAGCGCCGTCGAAATCGCCGCATGCGGCGGCGTGCCGAGCGCCAGCGCCTGTGCGAGCGCCATCCGCAGCACCATCCGCGGCTTGGCGTCATCGGCCAGTCGGCGCTTCGTCACGCTGTCGATCAGCGCGTCATAATCGGGCAGCCGGCGCAGCACCTCGCCGGCGATCGCCGCGGCGAGGCCGCGATCCTCGAGCTTGGCGAGCCCCTGCGTCGCCTGCTCGGCGACCGAATCGAGCGACAGGCCGCGGCCCAGCACGCCATCGAGCATGCGCAACGCCGCTTTGCGCGCGCCGAGTCCCTTGGCGGGAGCGCCGCTCAGCGGTTGCGCCCGGACGGATCGAGGGCGCTGGAACGCCGCCTCGCGGCGAGCAGCATGGCGGGTTTGAGATAATTCATCTTGCGGGGCTCCTTTCCTCGGCCCAAAATGGGGAGCGCGCCGCTTTTTGGCAATCGGAGCAAGCCTTGGCCGGAAAACGCCCTGACTGGGTCAAGCCGCCCGACCATCTCTCGGAGAACCCGCCGGTTCCCGAGCCTGAACCGCTCCGCGAGGCGCGCGAGCATGGCGGCGGCAAGCGCCTTGAGCCGACCCGCTATGGCGACTGGGAGCGCAAGGGGATCTGCCGGGACTTCTGAGCGCTCGCCCTGCCCTATCGACCGTCTAGCTCTCGGTGGTCAGCGGGCGCGACAGCAGCCCGTCGATCGCCTCGCGGACCGACAGCCGCCCTTCGAGCACCGCGGCGACCGCCTCGGTGATCGGCATCTCGACCCCGGCATCGTGCGCCGCCTCGCGCAGCACCGGCGCGGTGAAGGCGCCCTCGGCGACGGTGCGGCGGTCGGAGAGCAGTTGGTCGGGCGAGCGGCCTTCGCCGAGGCCCTTGCCGAGCGAGAAATTGCGCGAACTGACCGAGGAACAGGTCAGCACGAGATCGCCGAGGCC
>JAIVHR010000249.1:8282-9878 GCA_020200935.1 Sphingomonadales bacterium | reverse complement strand
GATCATCGCATCCTGGGTGAAGACGAGATTGCGACCGCCAATGCCGAATACCGCCGCATCGTCGCGCAGCCCGCGCGCCGCCGGGTGACTGGGCAGCCGGCGAAGCAGATCGATGAAGGCCGTTTCGCTGGTCATGTTGTTCCCCTCGCGGCCACCAGAGCTGCGAAGCTTCTATAATTGGTTAGCGGTCCGCAAAGGATGGCTTAACCGCGTGGCGCGCCGCCGGGATCGCCGCGCGCATCCGTTCGGCGAAATGCCTGAGGCCGATCTCGCTGCGGCCGAGCGGACCGTCGGCGAAGCTCGACGAGCCCATCCCCGCCTGGACGCGCTCGATGAGATCGGTGTCCTCCCGATTGACTTGGCGGTTGATGCGCTGGTTGAGATAGCGCGCGGCGCGCATCTCGCGGCGGCTGTCGGGCAGCGCATAGGCGGCATCGCGCAGGATCGAGCGGGTCGGCGAGACCGGAATGAACTGCATGAAATCCACCTGATCGGGATAGACGTCGAACATCAGCGCCGGCCAGAGCTTCCAATAGCTCCAGAGCCGCTGCCGGTCGGGCGGCAGATGGTCGGCTTCGGGCAACAATGCCCGATAGGCGGCGACCGAGGGCGTGCCGCGACCGGGCGCGTCGATATCGGCGAAGATCTTGTCGGCGCCGTCCTCGATCGTCAGCCGGTAGCTGTCGTGCACGAGGTTGTTCAAGCCCGGATGGGCGATGCGGATATGGAGCGCATCGACATAATTGTCGGTGCCGTTCTTCCAGTTGATCTCGCGGATCCGGCTGCGGACCGGGATCAGCGGCTCCATCTCGGCGAAGCGATAGAGCGCCATTTCCTCGGCGACCGGCGCCAGATAATCGGCCAGGCTCGAGCCGCCGCTCTCCAACCGAATGAAGACGAAGCCGGCGAACCGATCGCATTCGATCGCCGCCAGCCCGTGATCGGCGCGGTCGAAATCGGGGTAATCCGCCTCGAAGGGCACGCCGGTCAGCGCGCCGTCGAGGCCGTAGCTCCAGCCGTGATAGGAGCAAGTGATGCGCCCGGGACAATGGCCGCCCTCGCCGTCGAGCAACCGCGCCGCGCGGTGACGGCAGACATTGTGGAAACCTCGGATTGCACCGTCCCTGCCGCGAACGACGATGGCCAGCTCGCCGAGCAGCGCGAAGCTGCGCCAATCGCCGGGCTCCGGGATGTCGTTGGCGTGGCAGACCAGATGCCAGGCCGGGCGGAAGACATGCTCGCGCTCGAGATCGAGGAAATCGGCATCTCTGTAGGTCCAGGCCGGCAGGCTGCGATCGGCCTCGCCGTCGGGTGCGATATCGGGCGTCGGGCGGGTCGCCATGGGCCGACCATACGCGGCCAACCCGACCCGTGTCATCCCCGCTAAGGCGGGGATCCATGGAAAGACCTGTGCCTCGGATTCCCGCCTTCGCGGGAATGACGAAGGTTTTTACTGCCGCACATCCTTCGCCGCCGCGTCGAGCAGCCCGTTGACGAATTTCTTCTCGCGCGCGTCGTAAAAGGCGTCGGCGATGTCGAGATACTCGTCGATGACCGCCGCGGTCGGGATGTCGGCACGGGCCAGCAGTTCGTAGC
>JAIVHR010000249.1:0-8170 GCA_020200935.1 Sphingomonadales bacterium | reverse complement strand
CCGCCGCCTATGCCGGCGAAGGCGATGTCGGGCGCGCGGTCGAACAGGCGATGACGGCGCATGACGCCGAGCTCGCCCGATGGCTCGACCGGCCGCCCCAGACCAACGAGGTCGGCCGCGCGGCGGCGGTGATGGCCGGGCTGCTCGTCGCCGCGGATCGTTACCCGCTGCCGATCGACCTCCTCGAATTGGGGTCGAGCGCCGGACTGGTGCTCAACCTGGGGCGCTATCGCTACGATCTCGGCGGGGTTGCGGCGGGCGAAGAGACTTCGCCGCTGCTGCTCGCGCCCGAATGGAAGGGCGGCCCGCCGCCCGAGGCGCCGATCGACATCGTCACCCAGCGCGGGGTCGACCGCGATCCGATCTATCTCTCGACCCCCGAGGCGGCCGAAAGGCTGATCGCCTATATCTGGCCCGACCAGAAGCAGCGGATCGCCAATGCCGAACGCGCGATCCGGCTGGCGCGCGCCTTCACCCCGCCGGTGATCGCAGGCGAAGGCGATGAATGGGTGGAAAACCGGCTGGCGGCACCGCAGGCCGAGGGCGTGCTGAGGATCCTCTTCCACACCATCGCGCTGCAATATTTCTCCGCCGAGGCGAAGGCGCGGGTCGAGGATGCGGTGCTCAAGGCCGGCGCGGCGGCGACCGAAGATCGCCCCTTCGGCCATCTCGCTTTCGAGCTCAATGCCGAAAAGACGGCCTGCGCATTGCGGCTCCGGCTATGGCCGTCGGGCGAAGACCTCCACCTCGCCGACGCCCATCCCCACGCCACGCGGGTCAAGTGGCTGGGTAGCTAGTTCGCGGGATTCGCCGCGAGAAACTTCTCGATCGCCTCGGTAACCTGCTCCGGGGCTTCCCAGGGCGCAAAATGGCCCGAATCCTCGATCGGCACGAAGGTCAGATTTTCGACGACCTCGTCGAGCCCCTCGGTCTGGCCGGGCAGCAGCGCCAGATCGCCCATCCCCCAGACGACGAGCACCGGCATCTTGAGCTTCGGGAAGTCGGCGTCGAGCAGCGCCGGGCGCTCGATATCCTCATCGGGCTCGGGCACCTCGATCGGCGCCGCGCGATACCAGTTGAGCATGCCGAAGGGCGCGCCGGGCCGCGCCCAATCCTCGAAATAGATATTGCGCTCCTTGTCGTCCATCGACGGGCTGCGATCCCATTTGACCGTCTTCGCCAGGAAGGCGGCGAGGCCGTGCTCCTTGATGAAGGGGTCGTTGGCCCGGTCCCGGAAGGCGCGGATATATTGCGAGGCCTCGCGCTGCGCCTTGTCCTCATAGAGCGCGCGGGTGAAAAGCAGCGGGTGCGGCGCGTTGGCGATGACCAGCCGGGCGATCCGATCGGGCCGGGTGATCGCCGCGCCCCAGGCGACCGCGCCGCCCCAGTCATGGCCGGCCAGCGTAAAGCGGTCGATCTCGAGCGCGTCGGCGAGCGCGATCAGATCCTCGATGATCTTGCCGGTCGCGTAATTCTCGACGCCCTCGGGCTTGTCCGAGCTGGCGAAGCCGCGCTGGTCGGGGGCGACGCAGAAATGGCTGTCCTTGAGCGCATCGAACTGGTGGCGCCAGGTGCGGTGCGATTCGGGAAAGCCGTGGAGGAAGATGATCGCCTCGCGGCCCTTGGGCCCTTCGACGGCGACGTTGAGCGTGACGCCGGTCGGCAGGGCGATTGCGCGCTGGCTAAGGTCTCTCATCGGCTTTCCCTTCCCGTAAGGCGCTCTCGCCATACCCCGTCATGCCGGGCTAGACCACAGCGATGACGCGGCCACGACATATCGGCATTCTGATGCACAGCGCCGAGGGTGCGCTGCTCTGCTATCGCAGCGCGGTCTTCGAAGGCATCCGGCGGCTCGGCGCGCACAACCATCCGACGATCACCATGTCGGGACGGGCGATGCATCATGCGCTCGACGCCTGGGAGGCCGGCGATCTCCCGGCCTTGCGCGCGATCTTCGCCGAGGATGCCGAGGCGCTGCGGGCGGCGGGCGCCGAGTTTTTCGTGCTTCCCGACAACAGCGCCCATCTCGCGCTCGAGACCGAAGGCCCGCCGCTGCCGCTCCCCTGCCTCCATATCGCCGAGGTCGTCACCGAGGAGGCGGAGCGGCGCGGCTTTGGCCGAGTGGCGGTTCTCGGCACGCGCTGGACGATGGAAGGCCCGGTTTATGCGCAGGCCTTCGAACGCCGCGGAATCGATTGGGCGGTGCCCGATGCCGAACGGCGCGAGGCGCTCCACCATATCATCATGGACGAATTGTGCCTCGGCGATTTCAAGCCCCGATCGATCGCGCTCTATGAGCAAACCATCGGGGAAATGGCGGAGCAGGGCTGCGACGCCGCGGCGCTGGTCTGCACCGAGATCCCGCTGATCGTGAGCGAGGAAAATTCGGCGTTGCCGGTGCTCGATTCGACGCGGCTGCTGGCGAGCGCGGCGGTCGAGGTCGCGCTCGGCGACCGGCGCTTGCCGCAATGGCGGGGCGGACCCGTCGAATGACCGTGTGCTCCTGCGGAAGCAGGAGCCCAGGGCGGCTAACGATATGGCCTGCGGCCTTGGGCTCCTGCTTTCGCAGGAGCACATTAAGGATAGCTAACGGTCTTGGGCCCGCCCTCTGGAAACGGGATCCGTTCCTCGCTGTCGCCGGGTATCGGCGCGAAGCGTTCGGCCTTCCAGTCCTCGATCGCCTGTTCGATTCGCTCCTTCCGCGAGGAGACGAAATTCCAGTAGACATGGCGCGGGCCGGCGAAGGCCTCGCCGCCGCAGAGCATGATCCGGGCGCCCTGCCCGCTGCGCAAGGTGCCGTCATAGCCGGGGCGCAGCAGATGGAGCCGCTCGACCTCGAGCGCCGTCCCGTCGAGCGCCGCATCGCCCTCGAGCAGATAGAGCGCGCGCTCGTCGGCCCCGGCATCGATCGGGATCGCTCCGCCGGCTGCGAGCCGAATATCGGCATAGATCGTCCCGGCATAAAGTACGGCGAAGATCTCGGGACCATCGGGCCGGTCCTCGGCCGGCGAGCGTTCCGAATGGACGATGCCGCTCCCCGCCGTCATCAGGTTGACCGCGCCGGGCTCGATGACCTGCACCGTGCCCAATGAATCGCGATGCTCGAAGCGGCCCTCGAACATGTAGGTGACCGTGGCGAGGTTGATATGCGGGTGCGGGCGGACGTCAATGCCCTTGCGCGGATCGAGCCGCGCCGGCCCGGCCTGGTCGAAAAAGACGAAGGGCCCGACCATCGTCCGCTCGCGCGCCGGCAGCGAACGGCGCACCTTGAAGCCGCCGAGATCGTGCGTCGCGGGCTCGATCGTCTGGATGAAGGGTCTGGTCATGGCGCTTCTCCACCCCTCCCTTTCAAGGGAGGGGACGGGGGTGGGTGCGCGTCGGCGAAGGGCAGGGAGATTTGCCGTTCACTCGGCGATCTCGTCGGGCGCGCGGGCGTTGATGGCGAGGGCGTGGACCTTCTCCTCCATCAACCCGCCAACCGCGTCATAGACCGCGCGCTGGCGTTCGACGCGGCTCATATCCTCGAATTGCAGCGCGACGATCTCGACCGTGAAATGCGATTCGCCGGTGCCGGGAGAACTTGCGTGGCCGGAATGCTTCGCGCTGTCGTTGATGACGCGCAAATGCGTCGGGCCGAGCGCCTCGATCAGACGCTTTTCGATTTCGGCCGCCACCGGCCCTTTCGGTTCGTCGGTCATGGGTCCTATATATCCCTCTTGTGTCGTCTTCGTCATGCGGACTTGATCCGGGGTGATGGGGGTTAATACCGAAGGAGCAGCATGGCCTCTCGCCCGCATTATGACCGTTTCCACGGCCGCGTCCATGACAGCGAACGGACGTGCGATCATCCGGGTTGCATCGAGCCCGGAGAATTTCGCGCGCCCGGCACGCGCCACCGGCGCGGCGGTTTCGATGGTCCGGGCGAATATAGCTGGCTGTGCCTCGACCATGTCCGTGAATTCAACCGCAAGGCGGTGCGCACCGCGCGGCGCGACGGCAAGCCGCTATCGGGCCGCGACCGCGAGAATCTGCAGATCCTCGGCCTCGATGCCAATGCCGACCGCAAGCTGCTGCGCAAGCGCTATGCCGAATTGCTGCGGACCTATCACCCCGACCGCAACGGCGGCGACCGCAGCCACGAGCAGCGGCTGCTGCGAGTGATCGATGCGTATACCGAGCTGAAACGCGCGCCGGCTTTCGCGTAAGCGATAAGCCCCTCCCCTTCAGGGGAGGGGTTGGGGTGGGGCCGGTTTGCCGTCATCGTCCACGCTCGCTATCGCTCGCTCTGCACCCACCCCCTGACCCCTCCCTTGAAAGGGAGGGGGGTCTCAAACCTTCTCCAGCGCCTGTTCGAAATCGGCGATGAGGTCGTCGGGATCCTCGACGCCGATCGACACGCGGACCAGATTGTCGGTGATGCCGAGCGCCTGTCTGCGTTCGTCGGGGACCGACAGATGCGTCATCGCCGCCGGATGGCTGGCCAGCGTCTCGGTGCCGCCGAGGCTGACGGCGAGCTTGGCGATCCTGAGCGCGTCGAGGAAGCGGAAGCTCTCTGCCTCGCCGCCCTTGATGAACAGCGAGAAGGTCGATCCGGCGCCCGAGCAATGGCGGTCGTAGATGTCCTTCTGGCTCGATCCTTCCTCGAGAAAACCGAGATAGCCGAGCCCCTCGACCTTGGGATGGTCGCGCAGGAATTCGCAGACCTTTTCGGCATTCTCGCCGGCGCGGTTCATCCGCAATTCGACGGTCTCGAAGCTCCTCAGCAGCATCCAGGCGGTGTTGGGATCGCAGATCGTGCCGATCGTGTTGCGCATCGCGCGGATCGGATCGAGGCAGACCTTCGAGCCGACAACACCGCCGGCGACGAGATCGCTGTGGCCGCCGATATATTTGGTCATCGAATAGATCGAGATATCGGCGCCGTGGCTGAGCGCCTGCTGCCAGAGCGGCCCGAGAAAGGTATTGTCCATCGCGATCGGCGCCGGGCTTTCGAGATAGACGATCGCCACCCGGCCGTCGCCCGTCGTGCGCGTCTTCGCCTTCTCGAGGATCGCGTCGACTTCCTCGCGGCCGGCGCCGGCGGGAAAGTCGAGGAAGGTCACGCCGAAGCGGCCGAGGATGCGGTTGATCAGCGTCTCGGTCGCCGCATAGAGCGGTCCCGAATGGACGACGACGTCGCCCTGGCGAACATTGGCGAGCAACACGGTGGCGATCGCCGACATGCCCGACGAGAAGACCAGCGCCTCCTCGGCATCCTCCCAGACGGCGAGCCGATCCTCGCAGATCTCCTGGTTGGGGCCGTTGAAGCGCGAATAGACGAGGCCCTCGGCGCCGCCCGGGCGCTTGCCGGTGATCCCCTCGAAATGGCGCTTGCCGGCGGCCGCGCTCTCGAAGGCGAAAGTCGAGGTCAGGAAGATCGGCGGCTTGAGTGAGCCTTCGGACAAAGTCGGATCGAAGCCATGGCCCATCATCAGCGTCGAGGGTTTGAGCTTGCGGTCGCCGATCTTTTCGACCTCGGGCTTGGGATAGCGCCGCGGCGTCGTGTCGGTCAGATCGGCTTCGGTTTCTTCGGGGGTTCCGGGATTGGTCTTGTCAGCCATGGGGAGGCCCTTCCTGTCACGAATGCTCCCAGGAAGGCGGGAGCTGGATGGGGCGGTGGAGGGCCTCAAGGTTCCTAACCTCCGCAGGAACGCTCCCTCATCCGCCCAGGCTCGCGACGATCAAGGTCACCAGGACGATCATCGGTATGCCGCAAATATCGAGCAGCAGCCCCGACTTCAACATTCGAGGCAGCGCAATGTGTCCCGATGCCCAGGCGATCGCGTTGGGGCCTGTGCCCGAAGGCAGCATGAAGCCCCAGCTCGCCGCCATCGAGGCTGGAATCGCGAGCAGCATCGGATCGGCGCCGGTGGCGAGGATCAAGGCTGCGACGACCGGGATAATGCCGCTCGCCGTGGCGACATTCGAGGCGAATTCGGTGATCAGCACGACCAATGCGGTGAGCGCCAGCGCGATGACGATCACGGGCACCTGCTGCAACGGCTCGAGCGCGGTTCCGAGCCAGATGCCGAGCCCCGATTCGATGATACCCGAGGCCAGCGCCAGTCCGCCGCCGAACAGCATGATGACGCCCCAGGGCGCGCGGTTGGCCTCGGGCCATTCGAGGATCGGCCGGCCGGTGCCGTCGGGAATGACGAACAAAGCCATGCCGCCGATGATCGCGATCGTCCCGTCCTCGATCATGCCGCCGGGGAGCAGCGACTGGATGAAGGGCAGCGCGACCCAGAAGCCGACGACGATGGCGATCACCGGGACGAGCCGCCGCTCGGGGCTGGTCCAGGGCCCGGGATCGCCGATCGCCTGTCTGGCATGCTCGGTATCGAATTCGTTGCGGCCGACATGCTGGGTGCGGATCAGGATCGCGAGGGCGAGCGGGATGCCTAGAGCGACGATCGGCAACCCGTAAAGCGCCCAGGTCAGGAAGTTGATGTCGGTGCCGAGCGTGCGGTTGATGAGCCCCGCGGCGATCGCGTTGGTCGGCGATCCGACCAGCGTGCCCAACCCGCCGATCGAGGCGGCGAAGGCGATGCCCATCAGGAGCGCGCCGCAAAAGCCCTCGGTCTCGCCCTCCTTCATGCCGCCCGCGGCGAGCACGGCGACCGCGATCGGCACCATGATCAGCGTCGTCGAGGTGTTGGAGACGATCATCGAAAGGATCGCGGTCGAGGCCATGAAGGCAAAGAGTAGCCCCCATGTCGTCTTGCCCGCCCGGCCGATGATCGCCAGGGCCAGCCGCTTATGGAGCCCGGTGCGTTCGATCGCCAGCGCGATGAAGGCGCCGCCGAGGATGAGGAAAAGTATCGGCGAATAATATTCGCCGGCCACCTCGCCGGTGCTCATCACCCCCATGAAGGGGAGCGCGACGAAGGGGAGGAGCGCGGTCGCGGTCAGCGGCAGCGCCTCGGTCATCCACCAGCTCGCCATCAGCAGGACGAGCGCCGCGGTGCGCCAGGCCTCGACCGGCATCCCCTCGGGCGCGGGCAGCGCGAGCATGACGAGAAAGGCGATCAGCCCGCCGAAAAAGCCGTAGGTCTTAGCCGTCATCGCCCCTCCTCCGCGGGGGCATAGCGGCAAGCCGGTGGCGGCGGAAGCACCTTGCTCCCTCTCCCCCCGCAAGAGCGGGGGGAGAGGGATGCGTAGTCTTAGTGAGCCGAAGGCGAACTTAGACGAAGCTGGGTGAGGGGGGTGCGGCGCACAGCGCCGCGCGCAGCTTCGCTGCGCCACCCCCTCTCCAACTGCGTCTAGGCTCGTTCCTCGCCAAGACTTCGTATCCTCTCCCCCTCAAGGGGGAGAGGAACATTACAGCGCAATCACCGACAATTGCCGCCCGTAATCGGGCTCGCCCTTGTGCGTCGCGCGGCGGTAGCTGAAGAAGCGGTCTTCGTTGGCATAGGTGTCGAGGCCGACGATCTCGGCGGTCTCGATGCCGAGGAAATCGAGCCAGGCGGCGACATAGGCTTCAAGATCGAAATAATGGTGCCCCGGCGCGCCGGCGCGGAAGAATTTTTCGTTCTCCGGCTCGATCGTTTCAAAGCGCTTGCGGAAATCGTCATCGACCTCATAGGAGCCGCGGCCGATACAGGGGCCGACGGCGGCGGCGATCCGCGAGCGTTCGGCGCCGAGATCTTCCATCTTCTCGACCGTCGAACGGACGATGCCGGTCATCGCGCCCTTCCAGCCGGCATGCGCGGCGCCGATCACCCCGGCCTCGCTGTCGGCGAGCAGGACTGGCGCGCAATCGGCGGTGAGGATGCCGAGCGCGATGCCGGGCCGGTCGGTCGCCATGCCGTCGGCCTCGGGCCGCCGGTCGAGCGCAAGGGGCTTGGTGACGATCACCGCGTCGGGCGAATGGATCTGATGCACCAGCGACAGCTCGGCGCCCGGCGTCGCCGCTTCGATCGCCAGCTTGCGGTTCTCCGCTGTCGCTTGAGGGTCGTCGCCGTTACCCGGGCTGACATCGAGGCTCGCATAGATGCCTTGCGAGACGCCGCCGGTGCGGCCGAGAAAGCCGTGGGAGACGCCATCGAGGGCGGCGGCGCGGATTATGTCGATCGAGTCGGTCATGGGTTTCATCGTGCGAGGATCGGAGCGCAGTTAGGGATCGCGGGCC
>JAIVHR010000084.1:2237-7405 GCA_020200935.1 Sphingomonadales bacterium | reverse complement strand
CGCTCGCCGGCGAAGAGGAGAAGTCCGCCGGCTGGCGCAAGCCCGCCGAGCTCGACCAGCAATCGGTCGGCCGGCTGTCGCGGATGGATGCGATGCAGCAGCGCGAGATGGCCGAAGCCGAGGCGCGCCGCCGCCGCTCCGACATCGCCCGCATCGGCGCCGCGCTCGCGCGCATCGAGGAGGGCGAATATGGCTGGTGCCTCTCCTGCGGCGAGGAGATCGCGCGCAAGCGTCTCGACATCGATCCGGCGGCGTCGCAATGTGTGGGTTGCGCGGGGCGGACATAAAAGACCGTTCGCCCTGAGCTTGTCGAAGGGCTGATTTTCTTCTTCTGGTCCCGGCGAGCACAAGAAGGACAGGGCTTCGACAAACTCAGCCCGAACGGTGGGGAAAGGAGAGGAACCGATGACCCAGCCCGATTTCGACGCGATCGTCGTCGGCGCCGGATTCGCCGGCCTCTATATGCTGCACAAATTGCGCGAGGAAGGCTTCTCGGCGCGCGTCTACGAAGCCGGCTCGGATGTCGGCGGCACCTGGTACTGGAACCGCTATCCGGGCGCGCGCTGCGACATAGAGAGCATGGAATACAGCTATTCCTTCGACGAGGATCTGCAGCAGGAGTGGGAATGGTCCGAGCGTTACGCGACCCAGCCCGAGATATTGCGCTATCTCGAACATGTCGCCGAGCGCTTCGATCTCAGGCGCGATATCCGCTTCGACACGCGCGTCGCTTCGGCCCGGTGGCACGAAGAGGCAAGGCTCTGGCGCATCGAAACCGAGCGCGGCGAGACGGCGACCGCGCGCCACCTGATCATGGGCACCGGCTGCCTCAGCTCGGTCAATCGCCCCGACATTCCCGGCCTCGATGATTTCGCGGGCGAGACCTGGATCACCGGGCTCTGGCCGCATGAGGGCGTCGACTTTACCGGCCGCAAGGTCGCCGTCATCGGCACCGGATCGAGCGCCGTCCAGTCGATCCCGGTGATCGCGCGCGAGGCCGAGCGCGTCACCGTCTTCCAGCGCACCCCCAATTTCGTCGTCCCCGCGCATAATCACCCGCTCGACAAGGACCGCCAGGACGCGATCAAGGCCGATTACGCAGCGCTGCGCGAAGCGGCGCGCAAGGGCGCGGCGGGTATTCGCCTGCCCGGCGGCCGCGCCGAAAAGCTCGCGCTGAATTCCACCGAGGAGGAGCGGCGCGCCGAATATGAGAAACGCTGGGCCTATGGCGGGCTGACCTTCATGGCCGCCTATGCCGATCTCGGGCTGATCCGCGAATCGAACGAGACCGCGGCCGACTTCATCCGCGGCAAGATCCGCGAGCGGGTCGAGGATCCCGAGACTGCCGGGAAGCTCTGCCCGACCGATCACCCGGCCGGCGCCAAGCGGATGTGCGTCGATATCGGCTATTACGAGACCTACAACGAGGATCATGTCGAGCTCGTCGACATCCGCGAGACGCCGATCGCGCGGGTGACCGCGACGGGCGTCGAGACCGGCGACAGGCTCTATGAAGTCGACAGCATCGTGCTGGCCACCGGCTTCGATGCGATGACCGGAACGCTCTCCAGGATCGACATTCGCGGACGCGGCGGCGCGAAGCTCAAGGACAAATGGGAAGCCGGACCGACGACCTATCTCGGGCTGATGAGCGCGGGGTTTCCGAACCTCTTCCTCGTCACCGGCCCGGGCAGCCCCTCGGTGCTCTCCAACATGATCGTCTCGATCGAGCAGCATGTCGAATATATCGCCGATACCCTCGTTGCGCTGCGATCGCGCGGCGCCGACACCATCGAACCGCTCGAAGCGGCCGAGCAGAGCTGGGTCGAGCATGTCAACGAAGTCGCCGCGCCGACCGTGATGATGCAGGCCAACAGCTGGTATCTCGGCGCCAACATCCCGGGCAAGCCGCGCATCTTCATGCCCTATATCGGCGGCGTGCCGACCTACCGGAAGATGCCCAGGGCAGCAGGAGACGGCGCTTGCGGCTCTGGGCTCCTGCCTTCTCAGGAGCACGACCTACCGCCGCTCCAATATCCGGATCAGCTGATAGCCGGTGACGTTCATCAGCGTATAACCGCCATAGACGATCGTCGCCGTCATCGATCCCTGGCGCGCGAACCAGAGCGCGGCGACGAGCAGCGCGAATTCGAGGATATAGCCGCCATAGCGTCCGCCGATCCGCCGCACCATCGCGGCGATCTCCTCGAACATCGGCCCGTCGCCCTCCATCACCGCGCGGTGCATGTAGAAATTGGCGATGCCGAGGCCGAGGGTGATCCAGAGCAGCATGGCGCCGTCATAGCCGATCGCGGCCCGAGTCAGTAGAGCCTGTATGCGGGCTCGTCCGGCCGTGCATCGATCGCCTCTTCGAGAAAGGCGAGCAGCGCGGCGCGATCGCCCCGGCCCATCCGCCGTCCGGCGACGATCATCCAGGCGCCCATCACCGCCATGAAGATCGGCACCGCATAAAAGGGCAGCGCGAACCAGAATCCGCCATCCGCGCCGATGCTGAAAAGCCCCCAGGCGAACAGCATGAAAACGGCGAGAAAGCCGAACCAGAAGACCATGAAGCCCGTCGCCGATCGCGGCATGCCGATCCGCCCGTCGATGATCGTGCCGCCGCGATCGGGCTTCATCTTCGCCGAAAGGACCGGCGCGAAGCTGTTCATCGCCGGGCGGCGCATGCGCAGCAGCAGCCGCCCGTCCTGGATCCGGCCGACGACACCGGCCGGCTTGCCAATCGACAGTTCGGCATGCGCCTCTATCCGCTTGACGCAGCTTTGTGGATCGTACGGCGATCGCAATGTCACTCTGGTGTCGGCCACGCATCTCTTTAGCCCGGGAATTGCCTTCGCCAAGCCGCCATCGCGTCGCGCGCGAATCGGAACCGTTGCCCCCTTCGGACAGGCCCGCGCGAATCGCCCTCGGTCACAGCCGAAAAATATTTGCCGAAATCCACCGCTTGGCCCCCGGGCGGTCTTGCAATCGCCGAGGCCAAGCTCGGTCCGCGCGTCGCGCGCCGCCTCCCATGGCGCGCCGTCGACGAAGCGAGTCGCAAAAACGACGAGTCGAGTCGCTAACGAACCATTTACCCTCTTGTGTCGCGGACTCGGTTGGGACACTATGGCTAGTGGTTCGCCATGGGGGCAACCCTACAGATTGTGGTTCTGCGCTGCGATCGCGATTCGCGGCACGTGCTATCTGTGTGTCCTCCACAGGCGGGCGTGTGGATATCGGGGACAAGCCAACACCGTCCCCGCTGGCTGTGCTAGTCGGGTACTTTCCGACTCGAACGAAGGTAGAACATTCCTATATAGGGCGAGGGGTAGCGTAATGGATTTTTCAAGCGGAAGCGAAGTGACGAGCGACGATGTGATCGAGGCGCCCGAGGCGGAAAAGCAGGCCGACAGCAAGTCGGTCAACCCGCGCGCCCATCCGATCGAGACCGACGAATCGCGCGACGAATTGCTGACCGAGTTCGGCAAGGAGACCCTGAAGGACCGCTATCTGCTGCCCGGCGAAGGCTATCAGGACCTCTTCGCGCGCGTCGCCTCGGCCTATGCCGACGCCGACGATCCCGAACACGCCCAGCGGCTCTATGACTATATCTCCAAGCTCTGGTTCATGCCGGCGACGCCCGTGCTGTCGAACGGCGGCACCGGGCGCGGCTTGCCGATCAGCTGCTATCTCAACAGCGTCGGCGACAGCCTCGAGGATATCGTCGCGACCTGGAACGAGAATGTCTGGCTCGCCAGCCGCGGCGGCGGCATCGGCACCTATTGGGGCAATGTCCGCGGCATCGGCGAACCGGTCGGTTTGAACGGCAAGACCAGCGGCATCATCCCCTTCGTCCGGGTGATGGATTCGCTGACGCTGGCGATCAGCCAGGGTTCGCTCAGGCGCGGCTCTGCGGCCTGCTATATCGATATCTCGCATCCCGAGATCGAGGAGTTCCTCGAGATCAGGAAGCCCAGCGGAGACTTCAACCGCAAGGCATTGAACCTCCATCACGGCGTGCTCGTCACCGACGAATTCATGGAAGCGGTCCGCGCCGGCGACGAATTCGAGCTCCGATCGCCCAAGGACGGCAGCGTCCGCGCCATCGTCGATGCGCGCAGCCTGTTCCAGAAGCTCGTCGAGACGCGGCTGGCGACGGGCGAACCGTATATCGTCTTCAACGACACGGTGAACCGCATGATGCCCAAGCATCAGCGCGATGTCGGCCTGAAGGTGAGCACGTCCAATCTCTGTTCGGAGATCACGCTGCCGACCGGCGTCGATCAATATGGGCAGGACCGCACGGCGGTCTGCTGCCTCTCCTCGCTCAATCTCGAGACCTGGGACGAATGGTGCGAGGACGAGATGTTCATCGAGGATATCATGCGCTTCCTCGACAATGTGCTGCAGGATTATATCGACCGCGCGCCGCCCGAGATGGCGCGCGCCAAATATTCGGCCGAGCGCGAGCGCAGCGTCGGCCTCGGCGTGATGGGCTTCCACAGCTTCCTCCAGGCGCGCGGCCTCGGCTTCGAGAGCGCGCTCGCCAAGAGCTGGAACCTCAAGATCTTCAAGCATATCCAGGCCAAGGCGTCGGAAGCCTCGATGATGCTCGCCAAGGAGCGCGGCCCCTGCCCCGATGCCGCCGACGAGGGCGTGATGGAGCGCTTTTCCTGCAAGATGGCGATCGCGCCGACCGCCTCGATCAGCATCATCTGCGGCGGCACCAGCGCCTGCATCGAGCCGATCCCGGCCAACATCTATACCCACAAGACCTTGTCGGGCAGCTTCATCGTCAAGAACCAGTATCTCGAAAAGCTGCTCGAGGCGAAATCGAAGGATACGGCCAAGGTCTGGAACTCGATCCTCGAACATGGCGGGTCGGTCCAGCATCTCGATTTCCTCACCGCCGAGGAGAAGGAGAGCTTCCGCACCAGCTTCGAGATCGATCAGCGCTGGCTGCTCGAGCTCGCCGCCGATCGCGCGCCCTATATCGATCAGGCCCAGTCGCTCAACCTCTTCATCCCGGCCGATGTCGACAAATGGGACCTGTTGATGCTCCATTTCCGCGCCTGGGAGCTCGGCATCAAGAGCCTCTATTATCTGCGCTCCAAATCGGTCCAGCGCGCGGGCTTCGCCGGCGGCGTCGAGGCCGACAACACCGCCGA
>JAIVHR010000084.1:0-2196 GCA_020200935.1 Sphingomonadales bacterium | reverse complement strand
GCGCTCGCGCCGCTCGCATTGCTCGCCGCCTGCGCCGCGCAGCAGGTGGAGAGCGGCGTCAGCGACACCGCCCCGGGCTTTCTGCTCGGCGTCTGGCACGGCTTCATCTTCCCGGTCGCCTGGATCGTCTCGCTGTTCATGGAGGAGGTCGCGGTCTACGCGGTGCCCAACAATGGCGGCTGGTACGATTTCGGCTATTTCGTCGGCATCGTCTTCATCGGCGTCGGCGCGCGCAGCAGCAAGAAGGTCTACGTCTACAGGAAGGCGCGGTGAAGCGAGACGCCCTCCCGGCCGGCGCCGTCGCCCGCGCGCGCAGCCTGCGCCGCGATGCGACGACGGCCGAGACCATGCTTTGGCACGCGCTGCGCGAAAAACTCCCGCAGGCGAAGTTCCGACGCCAGGTCCCGCTCGGCCGCTATTTCGCCGATTTCGCCTCGCACCGCCACAGGCTGATCGTCGAGCTCGATGGCGGCCAGCATGCCGAGCGCGCCGAGCAGGACGCCGCCCGCACACGCTTCCTCGAGGGCGAGGGCTATCGCGTCCTGCGCTTCTGGAACGACGCGGTACTGGGCAACATGGATGGCGTGCTCGAACGGATCGATGCTTCCCTCAACCTCTCCCCTTGTGGGAGAGGTCGGACCGAAGGTCCGGGTGAGGGGCCGGCCATGTCCATGGCCGAAAAGAATCCTTCAACCGCCGATTGCCGCTCCGCGCCAAGCTCGCGCTTTGCAAGCGCTCGCACCCCTCACCCCGACCCTCTCCCACAAGGGGAGAGGGAGATAGAGACAAATCAATAGATTTGGAGTTTTACGATGTCCCTCACCGAATCCCGCAAGCAGTACAAGCCCTTCGAATATCCCTGGGCCTATGATTTCTGGCGGCGCCAGCAGCAGATCCACTGGATGCCCGAGGAGGTGCCGCTCGGCGAGGATTGCCGCGACTGGGCGCAGAAGCTGACCGATCATGAGCGCAGCCTGCTGACCCAGATCTTCCGCTTCTTCACCCAGGCCGATGTCGAGGTGCAGGATTGCTATCACGACAAATATGGCCGCGTCTTCAAGCCGACCGAGATCAAGATGATGCTGACCGCCTTTTCGAACATGGAGACGGTCCACATCGCCGCCTACAGCCACCTGCTCGACACGATCGGCATGCCCGAAAGCGAATATGGCGCCTTCCTCGATTATCAGGAGATGGCCGACAAGCACGATTATCTCCAGGAATTCGGCGTCGACACCGACGAGGACATCGCCCGCACGCTCGCCATGTTCGGCGGCTTCACCGAGGGCGTCCAGCTGTTCGCCAGCTTCGCGATGCTGATGAACTTCCCGCGCTTCAACAAGATGAAGGGGATGGGGCAGATCGTCAGCTGGTCGGTGCGCGACGAGAGCCTCCATTGCGAAGGCATCACCAAGCTCTTCCACGCCTTCACCAAGGAACGCGACTGCCTGACCAAATCGGTCAAGGAAGACATCATGGATTGCTGCCAGAAGACGGTGCGGCTCGAAGACGCCTTCATCGACCTCGCCTTCGAGATGGGCCCGGTCGAGGGGATGACCGCCAAATCGATCAAGCGCTATATCCGCTACATCGCCGATTGGCGGCTCACCCAGCTCGGCCTGCCGCAGATCTACATGGTCGAGGACCACCCCCTCCCCTGGCTCGCCCCGCTCCTGAACGGCGTCGAGCACGCCAACTTCTTCGAAACCCGCGCCACCGAATATTCGAAGGCCGCGACGACTGGCGACTGGAACACCGTCTGGACCAATTTCGACGCGCGGCGGAAGGCGAACGCCAACGACGAGGAGACCGGCGACGACGGCGAGGACATGTTCGAAAAGGCGGGAGTCGCGGCGGAGTAGGGGTACATGGTCAATGCGTGGTTTATCATAGGGCATGCCAATTTCGGTAAGTCAGCAATAGTCCGTGCACTTACGGGTGTGGGCAATGCTAGGCCCCAGCCAGAACTTGGGTTCAGCGCCTCACTCATCAACGTGGATTACCAAGACCCTTTGCAAGGCACGCATCAAACGCTTGTGTTGGCATCAGCTCTTCAAGAAGCGATTGCGCCGTTGGTTTCGCTTCCTGCAGCCGTTCTACGCGAACTCTCGCACGACGCGCACGAAGCTTGGGCGGCAGTTTGGTATCACGATGGCAAAACAAATCCAGGAATGGAAATTACTGATGCAATAATTT
>JAIVHR010000083.1 GCA_020200935.1 Sphingomonadales bacterium | reverse complement strand
GGCCGAAACTCCGTTACCTTCCTCAATCGACTGGGCCGGCGGCAGCGCCTCCTTCTGTCCGGCCGAGACCGAGCGGAAGACGAGGAAGCCGACCGCCAGCACGGCGAGGATGGCGATGATGATGATCAGCGTATCGGACATGGAAGCTCCTTTTAGAGCAATGGGTTGCGGCGCCGCCTATGCCGGGTCGGACGGTGCCACGCAACCGGGCTGACGCATCATCAGATGGGGGCCGTACCTATCCGTTCGGGCTGAGCTTGTCGAAGCCCTGTTCTTTCTTTCCAGCAACCACCGCAAGAGAAGGGCGGCCCTTCGACGGGCTCAGGGCGAACGGAGAAAAATGGCCGTTTCCCCTTACCGCCGCGCGCTCTCCTTGGTTCCGCCCGGCGCGCTGCGCGCCTCGGCAAGTTCGACCAACCGCAGGAATTCGCCGCGCCAATAATCGCCGCCGGTGTCGGCGCGGCCCGCGAGGCGGCGGATATCGGCGAAACCGTAATCGCCGAGATAGCTGTCGCCGCGCAGCCGCTGGCCGAAGCCGGCGATCGCCGCGACCAGCGCCATGTCGCCCGACGGCGCCCGGGCGTTGCGGATCAGGCTCGCGCCGACCGGCTGCTCGATCAGCCGCGATTCCTCCTCGCCCGGCAATTTGTAGCGCAGCCTGAGATGCGCCAGCTCGGCGCCCTCGCCGCCGCGCGCCTCGCGCCGGTTGGCCTCGTAGCGCCGATCGGGCAGCCAGCCGTCGGCGCCTGTCGGGACGATCTCGTAAAGCGCGGTGACCTGATGCCCGGCGCCGATCTCGCCGGCATCGACCGCGTCATTGTCGAAATCCTCCTCGGCGAGCAGCCGGTTCTCATAGCCGATCAGACGATACTCGCGGACATGGGCGGGGTTGAACTCGATCTGGATCTTGACGTCCGAGGCGATCGTGAAGAGCGTCGAGGAAAGCTCCTGCACCAGCGCGCGGTGCGCCTCCATCGCGCTGTCGATATAGGCATAGTTGCCGTCGCCGTGATCGGCGATCTGCTCCATCATTGCCTCGTTGTAATTGCCGGTGCCGAAGCCGAGCGTGGTCAGCGAGATGCCGGCCTCGCGCTCGCGTTCGACCATCTCGATCAGCGATTCGCGGTTGGTCGTGCCGACATTGAAGTCGCCGTCGGTGGCCAGCATGATGCGGTTGATCCCGCCCTCGATCATGTTGGCGCGCGCCGCGGCATAGGCGAGCTGCATGCCCGCCGCGCCGGCCGTCGACCCGCCCGATTGCAGCCGGCCCAGCGCGGCGATTATCTCGTCGCGGTCGTTCGATCCTTCAAGCACGGTCTTGGTCGATCCGGCATAGGTGACGATCGAGACGCGGTCGTCGGGGCGGAGCTGCTCGGCGGTCATCGCCATCGCGCATTTGGCGAGCGGCAGCTTGTCCATCGAATACATCGATCCCGAGACGTCGACGAGGAATACGAGGTTGGCCGCCGGCCGCTCGGAGCGCTCGATGTCATAGCCGCGCAACCCGATCCGCAAAAGCCGCGTATTCGGGTTCCAGGGCGTCGTCGCCATGTCGGCGGTGATCGAGAAGGGACGGCTGCGATCGCGCGGGCGATCATAATCATAGCGGAAATAGTTGAGCATCTCCTCGGTCCTGACCGCGGCCCCGGGGGGCATCGCGCCGTCATTGAGGAAGCGGCGGACATTGGCATAGCTGCCCGTGTCGACATCGATCGAGAAGGTCGAGACAGGCGCGTCGGCAACCGCCATCACACTGGCCACCTCCTCGCCGTCATAGCGTTCGCGGTTCTGCGGCACGGGGTGATAGGGGCTGGCCACCATACCCTGTGCGATGGCGGAAGGCGGAGGCGGTGGAGGCGGAGGTGGTGCAATGAGGTTTTCGCTGCGGGTTGTACCCGACGACGCGACCTCCTCGGCACCAGCCACTGTCCGCGGCGACACACTCTGAAGATTTGGACGCCGTGTTCGCTGGGACGTTACCGCGACATTTCCATCGCGATCGTCTGTTTCGGCGAAGAAGGGCGCGCAGATCGCCTCGGCGCGGTCGGGGGTGATCGACCGCTCCTGCGCTGTCGCCGGCATCATCGGCCCGGCCAGCCCCGCAATGACGATCGCCGCAATCGGCAGAAAACCGGAAATACGCATGTTGCTCTCCCTTGACCATGCGACCATGTTATAGAGTTACATTGCCAAACTGAACCCCGGCTTAATCCCCGTCCGGCTGAATCTTTCGTCACCCCGGACTTGATCGGAAACTATCCCGTCGAGACATGGAGGAGAGCTATGTTTTCCCGCGAAGGCGGGAATCCAGCTCTGCCGCCGCAACCGAAGGACTGGATTCCCGCCTTCGCGGGAAAACGAGGACCTACATGTTCGAACGGGACAATCACCGACTTGATCCGGGGTCCAGAGCGGCGGGCGATGTTGCTTGGGCTCTGGATGCCGGATTCCCCGCCTACGCGAGGGCAGGCAAGTCCGGCATGACGGGCTGGATCTCCCAACCGCGCGGCCTAATCCCTTTCGAGCTCGCGCCAGCCGATATCCTCGCGATAGAGGCCCGACGGAAAGTCGATCTTGCGCACCCCCAAAGCGGCCCTCCACCCAAGCCTCGATTGCACTAAGTTCCCGCCTGCTTGTCGACTGGTTGACGCCTTGCCGCCCTCTCGGCTCGGTTAAGTTCGCACCGGCTTGTCGCCCTTCGCGCTTCCTTTCCCGAATTCTCACGCCTCGTGGTTGCGTTCCTCTTCCCGGCGGCGGGAGTGCGGGCAGTCAAATACCGGTCAATTTCTGCTCGAGCCCTGCGGCCGACTCGAACATACCATGAACAGGCGGATGTAGGACAGCGAAATGAACGCCACGACCTGATCCCTTTCGAGCCTAATCTCTTTCGAGTTCGCGCCAGCCGATATCCTCGCGATAGAAGCCGCCGGGAAAGTCGATCTTGCGCACCGCCATATAGGCCGTGCGCCGCGCCGATTCGAGCGTACTGCCGATCGCGGTGACATTGAGCACGCGTCCGCCCGACGCGGTGAGCTTGCCCCTTTCGCCGCTGGTTCCGGCCTGGAATACGGTCACCGAGGCGGTTTCGGCATCCTCGATCCCGGCCACCTTGCCGCCCTTCTTCGCTTCGCCCGGATAGCCCTTGGCGGCGATCACCACGGTCAGGGCGCTTTGCTTCGCGAATTTCGGTTTCTTCGCCTTGGCGAGCTCGCCGGAGG
>JAIVHR010000248.1 GCA_020200935.1 Sphingomonadales bacterium | reverse complement strand
GCCGCCAGCGGCGCCAACCAATGCCGCGCCACATTCTCGTCGGTGACAATGATCGCTCGGCCGTTCGGGCAAAAAGGCGCGAGATGCGTCCCCGCTTCGCTCAGCGCCCCGGCGCCAATCGCGATATCATAGCTCCGCTCGCCGAGCCCGACGGTCAGGCGATGCATGCGCCGAGCGCCTGGATGATACGGTCTACCGTCGCCTCGTGCGAGCCGGCGTCGCTCTGCACCTTGATCGGTGCCTGAGCATAGAGCGGGTTGCGCTGTTCGGCGAGCTCGGCGAGCGCCGCGCGCGGATCGTCGCCGCGCACCAGCGGCCGCGTATCGCGCCGCGCCACGCGTTCGGCGAGGACATCGATGTCGGCATCGAGCCAGACCGGCATCGCCCGGCTGAGCAGCAGCGCGCGGGTCTCGTCATTGACGAAGGCGCCGCCGCCGGTGGCGATGACCTTGACCGTGCCGTCGATAAGCCGCGCGATCACCCGCCGCTCGCCGTCGCGGAATTGCCGTTCGCCGTAATTATCGAATAATTCGCCCGGGCTCATCCCGGCGGCATCGGCGATTTCCTCGTCCGAATCGACGAAAGGAAGCCCCAGCCGTGTCGCCAACCGTTTGCCGACAGTGGATTTTCCGACGCCCATCAGCCCGACGAGCACGATCGGCCTGGTCAGATTCGCGCGGATATCTGCGGTTTTGTGGGTGGTCGGGCTAGGCGGCATGGGGTGGAAGGTATAGACACGATAGCCGATCAAACAATAACGGGTCGCAAGAAAGCGGGTTGGGGAAATGTCGCGCTCTTTTCTGATATTGTTGATTTTTTTGGTCGTATTGGCGGCGGCGCTCTACTATCTGTCGACCATCGACACCGAGGTCGAACCGCAGACGATCGAGCAACCGGTTTCAGATGAAGCGCTGGAAAGTTAAGCATTTAATCGCAGTTTCGGGAACGATCGGGATGGCCTGGATGCTGGCCAATCCGGTCGCCGGACAGGAATCGCCCGAGTCGCTCTTGCCCGAGGGTTTCGAGGATCCGGTTCCCGCCCCGCCTCCCGCGCCGCCGCCACCTCCCTCGCCGACCGGTCCCGCCCCCGCCGGCCCGGCGCCGCCGCCTCCCGGTCAGAGCGCATCGGCAGACGAAGAAGAAGGCGACGAGGGGGAGGAGGAGGACGGGGAATTCGGCCTCGACGATCTCCCGCCGCAATATGAATTGCCCGCCGGCGCGCGCCGTCCGCTCGATTATGTCGGGCCGCTGACCGAGGATGAGGGCGGCTATGGCGAGCAGGCCTTCGGCGGCGCCAACGGCATGTATCTGGCAAAGCTGATGCGCCGGATGGATGCGCCGATCGCCTCGCGCTGGGGCCAGATTGTGCTGCGCCGGGCGCTGCTCAGCCGGGTCGAGAGCCCGGGCGGGATCGCGGCGCCCGACTGGGTCGCCGATCGCGCCTGGCTATTGCTGAGGATGGGCGAGGTCGACGGCGCGCGGATGCTCGTCCAGCGCGTCGATACCGACCGATATACGCGCTGGCTCTATGCGGTGGCGATGCAGACCGGCCTCGCGATGGCCGAGCCGTCGGCGCTGTGCCCGCTGGTCGGCGGTGCGCGACGGGTCGACGAAACGCCGGCCTGGGTGATGGCCGAGGCGATCTGCGCCGGGCTGCTCGGCGACAGCGCGACGGCGACCGCGCAGATGACGGGCGCCCGCCGCCGCGGCATCACCAACGGCTTCGATCTGCTGCTCGGCGAGCGCGGTGCCAATGCCGGCGGCAGCTCGGACGCGGTCGAGATCGACTGGGACCGCGTCGAGCGGCTCAACGCCTGGCGCTTCGGCATGGCGACCGCGACCGGTGCCGAGATACCCGAGGCGCTTTACGGCGCCGCCGGCCGTCAGGTCGCCGCCTGGCGCGCCCGATCGCCGCATATCGCGCTTGCCGATCGCATCGAACCCGCGCGCATGGCGGCGGCGCTCGGCGTGTTTTCGAACCAGACTTTGGTCTCGATGTACAGCGCGCTGCTGCCCGAGCTCGAACCCGCGGAGGTGGCGAGCACGCCGACCGGGCTGCTGCGCGCCGCCTATGTCCGCCCCGAGGCGGCCGAGCGGATCGAGGCGATGGCGCAGCTCTGGGCCGGCGATTCGAGCACCGCCGACGGCTATGCCGGGCTGATCCTGACCGCGCGCGCGGCGGCCGGCATCCGGCCTTCGCCCGAGCTGGCGGGTAGCGCCGACCGGCTCGTCGCGGCGATGATGAGCGCCGGCTTCGACATTTCGGCCTCGCGCTGGGCGCGCGTTGTCCAGGCCGCCGACGAGAGCGAGGTCGACGAGGCCTGGGCGCTGCTTGCGGTCGGCGCGCCGCGCGAGTTCGTCGATATCGATCTCGACCGGCTCGGCGATTATGCGAGCCGCGCCGGATCTTCGGGCCGCCACCGCGCGCAATTGCTCGCCGCGGCCTTGGCCGGGCTCGGCCGGATCGATGCCGGCGACGTCGACGGCGAATTCGAGCTCGGCCTCGGCGCCGAGAATGCCTGGACGCGCCAGCTCGACCGCGCCGCCCGGCTCGGCCAGCCGGGCACCGTCGCGCTGCTCGCCGCGACCGGTCTCCAGGCGCGCAGCTGGGCCGGGATCCCGCCGAGCCATCTCTATCATATCGTCAGCGCCCTGCGCCGCGCCGGCCTCGATCCCGAAGCGCGGATGATCGCCGCCGAGGCGCTGACCCGCGCCTGATCCGCAATGATCCAGTCGCCTCCCGCCGAGCCGCCACACGCCGGGGAGGATGCGCGGCTGATCGAGCGCTTCCTCGAAATGATGGCGGCCGAGGCGGGCGCCGCGGCCAATACGCTCGCCGCCTACGAGACCGATCTGCGCGGCGCGTCGGAATTGCTCGGCGGGGCGCTGGCGGAGGCCGATCGCGCCGCTCTCGAAAGACTGGCCGAGGCCTGGATGCCGCTCGCCCGCGCCACGGTGGCGCGCAAATCCTCGGCGCTGCGGCGCTTCTTCGGCTTTCTCGCCGAGGAGGGGCTGCGCGGCGACGATCCATCGCCGGCGCTGCCGCGTCCGGCCGCCGCCCGCTCGCTGCCGAAGATCCTGAGCCATGCCGATATCGAACGGCTGTTCGAGACGCTCGCTGGCGAAGCGACAAGCGGCAAGCCGCTGGCGCTGCGCAATCTCGCGCTGATCGAGCTGCTGTACGGATCGGGGCTGCGCGCCAGCGAACTCGTCTCGCTGCCGCTGG
>JAIVHR010000162.1:14370-35060 GCA_020200935.1 Sphingomonadales bacterium | reverse complement strand
GATAGGCTTCGCCGAGCGGCTCGTTGATGTTGCCCTCGCCGGCGCCCGACAATTTGAGGATGTCCTCGCCGGCCTCCTCGGAGACGATCTCGACGATGTCGTCGGCGGTGATCATGCCGACCAGCCTTCCTGAATCGTCGACCACCGCGGCCGAGATCAGCGCGTATTTCTGGAAGCGCAGCGCCACCTCCTCCTGATCCATATCGACCGGGATCAGCGTCTGGTCGCGCTGCATGACATCGGCGACCGGGACCGCGCGCGGGGTCCTCAGGATCCAGGAAAGCGCGCAGGTGCCGACCGGGTGATGCCTGGCGTCGACGACGAAGATTTCCCAGAATTCGGTGGTCAGCTCCTCCTGATCGCGCAGATAATCGATGACGTCGCCGACGGTCATATTCTCGTGCACCGCGACCAGCTCGCGCTGCATCAGCCGGCCGGCCGATTCTTCCGGATAGGTCAGCGCCTCCTCGATCGCCGCCCGGTCGTCGGGGTCGAGCGCGCGCAGCACCTCGGCCTGATCGCGCGCCGTCATGTCCTCGATGATCGCGACCGCGTCGTCGGTCTCGAGATGTCCGGCGAGATCGGCGACCTGGGCGTTGTCGAGCTCGTCGACGATGCCCTCGCGCACGAAATCGTTCATCTCGGCGAGCACTTCGCCGTCTAGCAGGTCGGTCACCGCCGCCGCGAGTTCGGCGCGCCGGTCGCGATCGACCTCCTCGAACAGATCGGCGATGTCGGCCGGATGCAGCGAGCCGACCAGCTCGCGGACCGCCTCGTCGTCGCCTTCGTCGAGCCGGTCGAGCACCGCATCGACGAATTCGGGCCGCAGCCGGTCGTCCTCGTCGAGATTCGGGCTTTCGGTTTCGGGCGCTTCGACGGTCGTTTCGGCCATGTCGCGTCTCCGGGGTGTTGGCTCCGCGAGGGCCTTAGCGCGAAAGGCGAAGCTGTGTCAGCAATTTGTGTGAGCGGGCGGGACGGGCGACCAACTTGCTCCCTCTCCCCCCGCAAGAGCGGGGGGAGAGGGTTGCGCAGCCTTAATGAGCGCGAGCGCAGCGAAGCGCGAATTTAGGCGGAGCTGGGTGAGGGGGGAGCGCAGCTTCGCTGCGCGCGCTCGCTGTGCGAGCGCCACCCCCTCTCCAACTTCGTCTAAGCTCATTCCTCGCTAAGACTTCGTATCCTCTCCCCCTGCCCCAGCAGGGGGAGAGGGGAGCGTCCAGTATCCAACTTTCGACACGCCCCTCCCGAATGGTTAGGACATCGTCATGCCCGCCTACACCCTCTCCGTCCTCGATCAGTCGCCGATCGCCGAGGGGCGCAGTGCGGCCGACGCGCTTGCCGACACGCTGGATCTCGCCCGCCATTGCGACGCGCTCGGCTATTATCGCTATTGGGTCGCCGAGCATCATGCGAGCCCGGCGCTCGCTGGCGCCGCGCCCGAGGTGCTGATCGGGCCGATCGCGCAGGCGACAAAGAAGATACGCGTCGGATCGGGCGGCATCATGCTGCCGCATTATTCGCCCTTCAAGGTCGCGGAAGTCTTCGGCCTGCTCTCGGCGCTGGCGCCGGGTCGCATCGATCTCGGCATCGGCCGCGCGCCGGGCGGCGACGGGCGGACGATGATCGCGCTCCAGCGCGACCGCAGCCGGCGCATGCCACACGACGATTTCCCGAACAATCTCGCCGAGCTGGTCGACCATTTCGCCGGCTCGCTTCCCGACGACCACCCCTTCGCGCCGCTGGCCGAAACGCTGCCCTCGGGCGGCGGGATGCCCGAGATATGGCTGCTCGGCTCGTCGATGGATTCGGCGCTCTGGGCGGGTGAGGCCGGCCTGCCTTATTGCTTCGCCGATTTCATCAATCGCGACGGCGCCGCGATAGCCAGCGCCTATCGCGAGCGCTTCCAGCCTTCGGCGGCGCTCGCCGAGCCCTGGGTAATGGTCGCCAGCTGGGCGATCGCCGCCGAGGACCATGACGAGGCGGTGCGGCTCGGGCGTCCCGGCGCGATGCTCGGCGCCTTGCTGCGCCGCAATGTGCTGATTCCGGTGCCGACGATCGAAACCGCCGAAGGCTGGCTCGCCGAACATCCCGAAGCGACGGCGCGCCGCCGCCGCGCGATTGTCGGCACGCCGCGGGAGGTGCGCGCCGGGATCGACGAGGCGGCCGAGGAATATGGCGCCGATGAGATGATGCTGGTCAACATCATGTCCGACCATGCGGCGCGCAGGCAAAGCTATCGCCTTATCGCCGGGGAATATGGACTGGCGGAGCCGGGGCAGGCTGCCTAGGTAGGCCGCAATCGCAAATACAGGAGCCCTCATGGCCGACACACTCACTTTCACCCTTCCCGGCGGCGATGTCGTCATCAAGCTGCGCCCCGATCTCGCGCCCAACCATGTCGCGCGGGTCACCGAGCTCGCCGAGCAAGGCTTTTACGACGATGTCGTGTTTCACCGGGTGATCCCCGATTTCATGGCGCAGGGCGGCGACCCGACCGGCACCGGCATGCACGGCTCGGACAAGCCAAACCTGAAACAGGAATTCTCCTCCGAACCGCACACCCGCGGCACCTGCTCGATGGCGCGCACCGCCGATCCCGACAGCGCCAACAGCCAGTTCTTCATCTGTTTCGACGATATCCCGCATCTCGACCGCCAATATACCGTCTGGGGCCAGGTCGTCGAAGGCAGGAACCGCCTCGAGAAGCTGGCCAAGATCCTCGGACCCGAAACCATCGTAATCGCCGAGGATCTGAGCGACTATGACGCGCCCGAGGCGATCATCGCGCGGATCGAGGAGCAGGGCTTCTATGTCCGCACCCTGATCAACAATGCCGGCTTCGGCTTGCGCGGCGATTTCTGGAAAATCGCCGGCGGCGACCAGATCGACATGGTCCAGGTCAACGTCGTCGCGCTGATGGATCTGTGCCACCGAGTGGTGCCGTCGATGCTCGCCAACGGCGGCGGCGGCATCCTCAACGTCGCCTCGACCGCCGCCTTCCAGGCCGGCCCCTATATGGCGACCTATTACGCGACCAAGGCCTTCGTATTATCCTTCAGCGAGGCGCTGCATGAGGAGCTGGCGGGCGACAATATCCACGTCACCGCGCTGTGCCCGGGCGCGACGCGCACCGAATTCGCGCAGGCCGCCGCAATGGAAGACACCCAGCTGTTCAAGAAATTCGCCGGCGATGCCGAGGCGGTGGTCGATGCCGGGCTCGCCGGGCTCGACAAGAACAAGGCCGTCGTCGTCCCCGGCCTCGTCAACAAGGCGATGGTGCAATCGAACCGGATCACCCCGCGCAGCGTGACCCGCGAGATCGTCAAGCTCCTGCAGCAATAGGCGGGGAGCTCGCACGTTTCACGCCGTCATTGCGAGGAGCGTAGCGACGAAGCAATCCAGCCCCGCCGATCATTCAGTGGCAAACTCTGAACTGGATTGCCGCGTCCCCTTCGGCTCCTCGCAATGACGATTTAGGATGCCGCGGCCGTGCCAGCGAGCTCTTTGGCGGAGTCGGCGCCGTCGACCGCGGCCTTGCGGCAGACATTATCGAACAGCCAGTCGTGGAACAGCTTCACCGGCCGGCGCCGGAGCGCCGGGCGGCGGCAGACGAACCAGTAGCTGTAGGGGCTCTCGACACGGGTGTCGAAGAGCTGGACGAGCCGCGGATCGTGCGCGTCCTGGCGATGCGATTCGAGCATGAAAGCAACGCCGAGCCCCTGGGCCGCGGCGTCGAGCATCAGCTGGCCCGAATCGAAATGGTCTTCGGCCGCGGGCTCGAGATCGGGCATGCCGATCGCCTTGCGCCAATAATCGAAGGTCTCGGTCATGTCGCGATGGAGGAAGATCGTCAGTTCGGATAGCTGGCGCGGATCGGTGACCGGCTTGCCATGCAGCCTCAGATCGCGGCCGCCGAGCGGGGCGATGACATTCTCGTCCATGCGGCGCGAATAAAGCGCCGGGTCGATGCCGCGGGCGAGCACGATCGCCGCGTCGAGCCAGTCGCCCAGCCGCGCGGTGCCGTGGGCGGCGGTGTCGATATCGATATGGAGCTGCGGATAGCGGCGGCGCAGCTCGGGCAGCTCGCCGATCAGCCGTTGCGAGGCGAATAGCGGCAGCACGCCCAGCCGCAGCCGCATCAGCTCACGGTTGCCCGTCGTCCGTTCGATCGCATCGGTCAGCTGGTCGAGCAGCGGCCCGACTCTGGCCAGCAGCCCGGCGCCTTCGACGGTCAACACCATCGCGTGATGGCGGCGCTCGAACAGCGGCCGGTCGAGGAAATTCTCGAGATTCTGGATGCGGCGGCTGAGCGCCGGCGAAGACAGCGAGAGCTCGTCGGCGGCTGCCTTGACCGAGCCGAGGCGCGCGACCTGGACGAAGGCCTCGATCGCGGTGAGCGGCGGCAATCTGCGCATATTTTCCAGCCCTCCCCGGCTTTCCATGGTGCGCTGCAGCGCGATCGGTCTTTTGCAACCCCCGGATTTCGTTGGCTTTGTCGCCCCCGAGTTGCAGTATGTGCAATTTATACCGCGCTTTTCGCAATTGCACAATTGCAAAATGCAACGCAAATAGCGCGGGCCTTTCAGGCATCCTCTCCTAAAACTACGGGCCGGCCGCCCCCCTCTTTGGCCGGCCCGTTTTTTTATCTGCAATCGGCAGTTCCCGTATTCCTGCGAAGGAAGGAATCCAGTCCCAACGGTTCGACGGTTCGGGTCCGTGGCGATCGTGCGGGACTGGGCTCCTGCCTGCGCAAAAGCACCAGGAGCACATATTGCGCGCCAGGCCTCGCAACTTTTGCCCCGCTGCTTATGTTGGCCCGAAAGCAGGAGCGGATTGCGCATGGCCGATGTCGAAGCCCCCGAAGCCCCCGAAGGATTGAAGCTGCAGGTCGCCAATGCGCGGCCCGAGGATTCGGGACGCGGGCTCGCGCGCATGTCGCGCGAGACGATGAATGCGCTCGGCCTTGCCGAGGGCGACGTCATCACCATCACCGGCAAGCGCGCGACGCCGGCGCGCGCGGTGCTCCCCTACAAGGAGGATGAGGGTCTCGCGATCCTGCGCATAGACGGTTTGCAGCGCGTCAATGCCGGCGCCGGCTCGGGCGATTTCGTGACCATCGCCAAGACCCAGTCGCAGCCGGCCAAGAAGGTCGTCTTCGCGCCCGCGCAGCAGGGCATGCGCCTCCACGGCAACGCCCAGGCGCTCAAGCGCAGTTTCGGCATGAAGCCGCTCTGCCAGGGCGATTTCGTCGCCACCGCCGGCCAGCAACGGGTCAGCCAGGGCGATCTCCCGCCGCAGCTTCGCCAGATGATGAATGCGCCGGCCTATGCGTTGCAGCAGATCCGTCTCGTTGTTGCCGCGACCAAGCCTGACGGCATCGTCCATATCGAGGCCGGGACCGAGGTCGAGCTGAAGGCCGAATATACCCAAGCCTCCGAAACCCGCCGCGCCGATGTCACCTATGACGATCTCGGCGGTCTCGGCGACACCACCGACCAGATACGCGAGATGGTCGAACTGCCGTTGCGCTATCCCGAACTGTTCCAGCGATTGGGCGTCGATCCGCCCAAGGGCGTGCTGCTCCACGGCCCGCCCGGCACCGGCAAGACGCTGCTCGCCCGCGCGGTGGCCAACGAGAGCGATGCCGAATTCTTCCTGATCAACGGGCCCGAGATCATGGGCTCGGCCTATGGCGAATCGGAAAAGCGGCTGCGCGAGATATTCGAACGCGCCGAACAGGCGCAGCCCTCGATCGTCTTCATCGACGAGATCGATTCGATCGCCCCGAAGCGCGACAAGGTCTCGGGCGAGGCCGAGAAGCGTCTCGTGGCCCAGCTGCTGACTTTGATGGACGGGCTGCAGAAGCGCGCCAATCTCGTTACCTACGGCTTTGTCGGCGCCGACATCGCCGCGCTGACCCGCGAGGCTGCGATCGAGGCGGTGCGGCGGATCATGCCCAAACTCGATCTGCAGGCCGGCACGGTGCCCGCCGAGGTGCTCGACGAGCTCTCGGTCGACCGGCATGATTTCGAAGAAGCGCTCAAGCGCGTCCAGCCCTCGGCGATGCGCGAGGTTATGGTCCAGGCGCCCACTGTCGGCTGGGACGATATCGGCGGGCTCCAGGATGCGATGAAGCGTCTCAAGGAAGGCGTAGAGCTGCCCCTCAAGGATCCCGACGCGTTCCGGCGGCTGGGCATCCGTCCGGCCAAGGGTTTCCTGCTCTACGGCCCGCCCGGCACCGGCAAGACCCTGCTCGCCAAGGCGACGGCGCGCGAGGCGAACGCCAATTTCATCGCCACCAAATCCTCCGACCTGCTGTCCAAATGGTACGGCGAATCGGAGCAGCAGATCGCCAAGCTCTTCAACCGCGCGCGCCAGGTCGCGCCGACGGTGATCTTCATCGACGAGCTCGACAGCCTGGTCCCGGCGCGCGGCGGCGGGCTCGGCGAGCCGCAGGTCACCGAGCGGGTGGTCAACACCATCCTCGCCGAGATGGACGGGCTCGAGGAACTCCAGTCGGTGGTCGTCATCGGCGCCACCAACCGGCCCAATCTGATCGATCCGGCGCTGCTTAGGCCCGGCCGGCTCGACGAGCTGATCTATGTGCCGGTGCCCGAGGAGGACGGCCGGCGGCGGATCCTCGCCATCCATACCGCGGCGATGCCGCTCGCCGACGATGTCGATCTCGATTCGCTCGCCGCGCGTACCGATCGCTTCACCGGCGCCGATCTCGAAGATCTGACGCGCCGCGCCGGGCTCTTCGCGTTGCGCGGCTCGATCGATGCCGTTGAGGTGACGATGGGTAATTTCGAGCAGGCGCTCGGCGACACCCGCGCCAGCGTGACGCCCGAGATGGAAAAGGAATATGAGGATATGGCCGCCCGGCTCAAGCAGGATGCGATGGCGCTGGGCTCGATCGGATTCATCGCGCCGGGCATGCTGACGCCGACGCGCGCGAAGAAGCACGAATAATCCTCCCCGCCCCGGAGAGGGGCCTATTCCTCGAGCGCGAAGCCCGACCAGATCGCCAGCAGCGCGAACGATGCGGCGGCGATCAGATAGGGCAGCGGCCCCCAGAAACCGTACAGGATAACCCCGATCGCCGGCGCGGCGATGAAAGCCAGGCCGTTGACCGAGGTCACCATGCCGGCGATCTGGCCCTGCTCCTGCTGGCTCACGGCGAGCGAGGCGCCGCTCGTGAAGCCCGGACGAAACAGCCCCATGCCGAGCGAGGCGAGCGCGAAGCCGACCGTGATGCCGTAGAGGCTTGTCGCATTCGCAACCGCGAGGCAGCCCGCCGTGCCGAGTCCGAAGCCCCAGATCACCAGCCGCTTGGGCGACAGGTTGAGCTGCGGGATCAGCCCCCATTGGGCGAGCAGGGTCGCGCCGGCGCCGGCCATCAGCACGATGCCGATCGCCTGCTGCGCCGCATCGAGCGGGCCGCCCAGCCGGTCGATGACGAGAAAGCCGATCACCCCGAGCATCGCCGCATGGCCGTGCCCGCCGGCGACCCCGATGACGAGCCACGGCGCCACGCGCCGGTCGCCCCAGCGCAGCCGCTTCTCGGCGGCGTCGACATCCTCATCCTCGCGGATCGCCGTGCTGCCGGTGAAGCCGCCGATCGAGGGCTCGCTCGAGATCGCGCCGCGGGCACGGTGACGCGGCTGGTCGTTGGGAAGCAGCCATGCGGTCAGCAGCCAGACGACGACGCCGATCGCCCGCTACATAGGCCTGGACGGCGGGCGGCGCCGCCGAGCCCAGCCCGCCATAGAGAGCGCGCGCGATGGCGAAGATGACGAAGGTGGTGACCGGCGCCAGCCATCCGGCGAGCCCAGCCCACAGGATCAGCCCGCAGATCGCCATCGCCGAGATGAAGCCGATCGTGCCCAATTGCATCAGCGGTTTGCGCCCGCGCTTGTCCGATTGCCGCGCCCAGTGCGGCGCCATCAGCACCCACAGCAAGGCCGACCAGCTATAGGCGATCGACACCCAGAAATCGGGGATGGCGAGCGCCCGGCCGATGGTCGGCATCACCGACTGCATCGCCGTGTTCCCCGCCGCCGCGATCAGCATGACGAGGAACAGCACGAGGAAACGGTCGCGGCGGATGCCGCCGGCGCCGAGCGGACTCACGGCCATCGGAGACTCGTCGAACCGGGCATCCTTGTTCCGGACGGGAACGATCGCGGAAGATGCATGGCCCGGTGAAAATCGGGTCGATGGGAGGCAGGCTGCATCCCTTTCCCATACCGGGCCACTCGGGCAGGCGAAAGCGCCTCGTCTCTTGCCAAGCGCAAGCGCATTTGCTTACCCGGCGCGACTTCCTATCTCGATACGGAAATGACGATGCCCGAAACCGCCATGCCCTCAGAACGGCGCCGCCACTCCGGTTCGCACGGACCGGGGCCGCTGGCGCTGTTCTTCAAGGGGTTCCTCAAACATCCGGTGATGGTCGGTTCGGTGATACCCTCCTCGACCCGGCTGATCGACAAGATGCTCGCGCCGGTCGATTGGGAGAATACCCGGCTGTTCGTCGAATATGGGCCGGGCGTCGGCACCTTCTGCCGCCCGGTGCTCGACAGGATGCGCCCCGACGCAAAGCTGATCGCGATCGACACCAACCCCGATTTCGTCGCCTATCTCAAGCGCGAGATTACCGATCCGCGCTTTTCGGTGGTCAACCGATCGGCCGCCGATGTCGAGGCGATCGTCAAGGAGCATGGCTTCCAAAAGGCCGATTACGTGCTTTCTGGCCTGCCCTTCTCGACCCTGCCGCCGGGCGTCGGCGAGGAGATCGGCCGAGCCACCGGGCGCGTGGTGGGGCCGGGCGGCGCCTTCATGGTCTATCAATTCTCGCCCAAATGCCGCGCTTTCATCGCGCCCAATTTCGACCGGGTCGATGAAAGTTTCGAATTCTGGAATATCCCGCCCGCGAGGCTCTATTGGGGGTGGAAGGGCGAGGGCTAGCCCCACCGAAACCCTATCGCCCGTCGAGCCCGAAATTGAGCCGGCGCGAGACGTTATAGTCGAGCACCGAAATCAGGAAATAGGACAGCCGCCCCTTGATCCGCGTCCAGATCGTCTGGCTCGCGGCATAGGCTTCGGGCGTGATCCGCTTGCTGTCGGCGATCTCGTGATCGACCAGGCGGCGGATGATCGCGGCGAAATCGGCATCGTGGATGCGCAGCATCAGCTCGAGATTGAGATAGAGGCTGCGGACGTCGAAATTGGCCGAGCCGATATAGACGATATCGTCGACGACATAGAGCTTGGTATGCAGCTTCATCGGCTGATATTCGTAGATCTCGGTCTCGGGCAGCAGGTAGCGATAGCGGTTGCGCGCGGCGGCGATGGTCGCGTTATTGTCCGATTTCGAAGCGGTGATGATCCGTGCGCGGCCGCGCTTGGCGACGCTGCGGATCGGCCGCATCAGCGCTGCATGCGGGGCGAAATAGGCGGCGATCATGTCGACTTTCCGGGCGCCGTACAAATCGTTGCGCAGCGATTGGGCCCAGGGGCTGAGATCTCGCGTCGGCCCGCCCAGCACCCAGCGCACCGCGCCGTCCTGCTGGTTGTTGCGATGGAGCAGGCCGCGCAGATCCTCGATCTTGGCCTTCGGATCGCTCGACCAGCGCGCGATGTCGTCGAAATAACCCGAAAGGCGCCTCGCTGCCGGGCCCTCGACGCCAAGCCCGAGATCGCGCCAGCCCTCCTCCTTGTAGGGCGCGAAATAGCCGGCCTCGATATTGAAGCCGCCGATCAGCGCGCGGGCCTCGTCGGCGACCGCCATCTTCTGGTGGTTGCGGATTAGATAGCGTCGACCGCGTGTCGGCTGGAAGCGGCAGAAATAGCCTGCGGCCTAATAGAGCAGCTTGATGCTGGTCCGCGCCGAATCGATGAGCTCGATCAGCGCCGCGAGCCGGTCGGGCCCGTCGGGGAACAGCGTGAAGCTGTGCCCGTCGATATCGGGCAGCGCATAATCGGGGGTGTCGAGATCGGCCATTCGCGCCGTCTATCGGCCAATCGCGGGATCGCCGCAAGCGCCGCCGCAGATTGACAAAAGCCGCGCCCGTCCCTATCTCGCGCGCCTTCCAGTCATTGCTGAAATGGAGCCATGCATGGCCCGCGTTACCGTTGAAGATTGCGTCGACAAGGTCCCCAACCGCTTCGATCTGGTGCTGCTCGCCGCCCAGCGCGCGCGCGAGATTTCGGGCGGCGGCGAGCTGACCATCGACCGCGACCGCGACAAGAATCCGGTCGTCGCCCTGCGCGAGATCGCCGAACAGACGGTCAAGCCCAAGCATCTCGAGGAAGCGCTGGTCAGCGGCTTGCAGAAGGTCCAGGTCGACGACGAGGAAGAGGCCGATGCCGTCGGCTCGCTGTCCCAGTCGGCCGAAGCTTTGCGCCTCACCGCTTCGGCGCCGCCGCGCAACACCAATGTTTCGAGCGATTATGACGGCTGACGCCGGTCAGATTTCGGGAATCGAAGAGGGCTCGCCGCGGCGGGCCCTTTTTGTATGCCGTCATTCCGGCGAAAGCCGGAATCCAGAGCCACAAGGGAATCGCCCAACCGCCTGAGATACCGGCATTCGCCGGGATGACAGGTTGCTACTCCGCCGCCTCTGACACCAGCTCGCTCTGATCGACCCAGGTCAGGTCGTGCCAGTCGAGCGCGCGGCCGTCCTGGGCGTGGATGCGTACGCGCTGGACGGGCTGACGGTCGCGCCGGTCGCAAAGCACCGGGTTGGAGAGCCCGCCGTCGCCCCAGCGCTCGCCCCATTGCCGGAGTGCGATCATCGCCGGCAACAGCGATTCGCCCTTCGCGGTCAGCCGATATTCGATCTTTCGCCGATCATCGGGGCAGGGCTGGCGTTCGAGAATGCCGGTGGCGACGAGCCGGCCGAGCCGATTGGCGAGGATGTTGCGGGCGATACCGAGGCTTGCCTGCATTTCCTCGAAATGTTTGAGACCGTTGAAGGCGGCGCGCAGAATCATGAAGGACCAGCGTTCGCCCATCGCCTCGAGCGCATGCGGAAGCCCGCATTCGCCGCCACCGTCGGCCAGATTTTCGATAAGCTTGCCCATGGACCGTCTTTCCTAATGCAAAAACTGCAAGCGCGCAAAAGACATGCGCAATTGAGTTTTTAGTTGCAACCTAAAACTTAATTCGTTAGGTAGTGATTCGCAACCTAAATGGAAAGGCCCCTATCATGCAACGTTTGATCTCCGTCTTCATGTCGATGCTGACCGTCGGCCTGCTGTTCACCGCCACCGCCGGCCAGGCCGCCAACTATCGGGTGACCCTCGCCGAGGCGACCGGCGAGCGCACGCCGGTGATCCGCAATGCCGCCTGGGTCTGCAACGGCACCGAATGCGCCACCGCCACCGCCCGCAGCGGCCCGGCCAACAGCTGCGTCCATGTCGTGCGCGAACTCGGCCCGGTGACCGAATTCACCGCCGACGGCGAAGCGCTGAGCGAGGATGAGCTTGCCGCCTGCAACGCACGGGCACGCTGACCTCCCCTCCCCCGAAGTCGATTCGGACGCGCAAAAGAGTTGCAAAAAACCAGCACCCGGCCATCTTGGTCGGGTGCTGCGACACGATCGAGGATACCGTCGCCACCCACGAGGAAATCGAGCAGCTGTTCGGCGAGAATGTCGCGCGGCTGGTCGACGGGGTGACCAAGCTCTCGACGATCGAGGCCCAGTCGGTGACCGAACGGGCGGCCGAGAATCTGCGCAAATTCCTGCTCGCCATGTCGGGCGACATCCGTGTGCTGCTCGTCAAGCTTGCCGATCGGCTGCACAATATGCGCACCCTCCATCACGTCGAGGATGAGGAAAAGCGCCGCCGCATCGCCAGGGAGACGATGGATATCTACGCCCCGCTCGCCGAGCGGATCGGCATGTATGAATTCATGAAGGAGATGCAGACGCTCGCCTTCAAGCATCTCGAGCCCGATGCCTATGAATCGATCACCACGCGGCTCGAAAGGCTGCGCGAGGGGGAGGGCGAGAAATCGATCGAGCGGATCGCCAAGGAATTTACCAAGCTGCTCGGCAGCCACGGCGTCGATGCCGATGTCACAGGGCGCGAGAAGCATCCCTATTCGATCTGGAAGAAGATGGCCGAGCGGCATGTCAGTTTCGAGACGCTGACCGACGTGCTCGCCTTCCGCGCGATCGTCGAGGACGTCGAGGCCTGCTATCGCGCGCTCGGCATCATCCACGAGCGCTGGCACACCATTCCCGGCCGCTTCAAGGATTATATCTCGACCCCCAAGCGCAACGGCTACCGCTCGATCCACACCTCGGTGCAATATGGCGAGGACCGGCGGATCGAGATCCAGATCCGCTCTAAGGCGATGCACGAACAGGCCGAGGACGGGCTCGCCGCCCATTGGAGCTACAAGCAGGGCGACCGGCCCGACGGCCAGGCCGGCTGGGTCCGCGCCCTGCTCGAGATTCTCGAGGCGACCGACAATCCCGAAGAGCTGCTCGAGAATACCCGGATGGCGATGTATCAGGACCGGATATTCGCCTTCTCGCCGGCCGGCGAGCTGATCCAGCTGCCCAAGGGCGCGACCGCGGTCGATTTCGCCTATGAAGTCCACACCGATCTCGGCAACCAGACGGTCGGCGCCAAGATCAACGGCCGCGTCGTGCCCTTGCGTACCCAGCTTGAAAATGGCGATCAGGTGCGAATCCTCCGATCGGACAATCAGCATCCCGACCCCGGCTGGCTGAGCTTCGTCGTCACCGGCAAGGCGCGCGCGGCGATCCGCCGCTTCGTCCGCCAGAAGGAGCGCGGCGAGACGATCGAACTGGGCCACAAGCTCTATGAGGACGTTATTGGCCGGCTGCCAGCGCCGCTCGCCTCCGACGCGCTCAAACATGCGCTCAAGCGCCTCAACCTCAAGGACGAGGACGCGCTGATGGAGAAGATCGCGCGGCACGAGATCGACGATCGCGAGCTGATGGAGGCGCTGATGCCGGGCGCCGGCGCCGGCGACCTCCAGAGCGCGGTGCCGCCGCAGCGCCAGTCGATCTCGATCAAGGGGCTGACCGCCGGCGTCTCCTACCAGCTCGCCAGATGCTGCCACCCGGTGCCCGGCGACCGCATCGTCGGCATCCGACGCCGCGATTCGGACATCGTCATCCACACCATCGATTGCGAGGAGCTCGCCGATGGCGACGATGCCGACTGGCTGGCGCTCAACTGGGGCGACGGATCGGACGGCGGCACCGCGCGGTTGAGGACCGTGCTCCGCAACGAGCCCGGCGCGCTCGCGGTGATGGCCGGCATCTTCGCCACCCACGGCGCCAACATCCTCAATCTGAAGCTCGAGAATCGCGAGGGCGCCTTCCACAGCTTCTGCGTCGATATCGAGGTCCACGACCTCGCCCACCTGATGCGCATCCTCGCCACGCTGCGCGCCGCCGAGAGCGTCAGCCACGCCGAGCGGGTTTAGGGGAAAAAGGGAGCCCTTACACTTCTGCGTCATTGCGAGGAGCCGAAGGCGACGCGGCAATCCAGTACGGGCCAGTACGGGCTCGCTTGATGCTACCTACGGGACTGGATTGCGTCGTCGCTGCGCTCCTCGCAATGACGGTGTCCGAATGCAATCGCCCAGTTGGCCACTGGCGAGCGCTGCTCTATCGGGTTAAGGCTCACGGCATGAGCCGATCCGCCGACGACATGACCTATGGGCGCTATCTCGCGCTTGACGCGCTGCTGACGGCCCAGCATCCGATTTCAGACCAGCATGATTCGCGGCGTGCTCGGCACGAGTTCGGGCTTCCAGTCCGCGCAGTTCCGCGAGGTAGAGTTCCTGCTCGGCTTCAAGGACCCGACTTTCCTCAAATATCATCCCGACGGCAGCGCCGAACATGCCGCGCTCAAATCGGCGCTCACGTCGCCGAGCCTGTGGGCCGAAGCCAACCTCGCGGCGGCGCGCGCCGGACTGCCGGTGCCCGCTTCGGCGCTCGATCGCGACTGGTCGCAATCCTACGAGGCGAGCGAGGAGGTCGAGGCCGCCTGGGCCGAGGTCTATCGCGACACCGAGCGATGGTGGGACCTTTATTCGCTCGCCGAAAAGCTCGTCGATCTCGATGACGCTTTCGCGAGCTGGCGGCACAAGCATGTGCTGACCGTTTCGCGGATCATCGGCATGAAAAGCGGCACCGGCGGCACGGCGGGCGTGCCCTATCTGCAGGGTACGCTCGGCAAGCGCGCCTTTCCGGAATTGTGGAGCCTCAGGACGCGGCTCTAGGACATCGGGATGTAACCGGCGCATGGCATGTGCGGCGCAAAGGGGGACGCGAATGACGCTTCGAATCGATCGCCGGTCGCTGCTGCAGATCGGCACTCTGGGGCTCGGCGCCCTGGCGACGCCCGGCGCGGGCCGGCTGCTCACCGGGGCCGGATTCACCCATCAGGTTGCCTCGGGCGAGCCCGGGCCGACATCGGTGCTGCTGTGGACCCGATATGTCTCCGAGGGCGAGCCGACGCTGCGCGCCGAGGTCGCCGAGGATCTCGAGTTCGGGCGCATCGTCGGCCGCGGCGAAGGCCCGGCGCGCAACGAAGGCGATTTCACCGCCAAGATCACCGTCGGCGGCCTGTCGCCGGGCCGCTGGTATTATTACCGCTTCGTCGCGCCCGACGGGACGAGTTCGCCGACCGGCCGGACGCGCACGCTGCCCGAGGGACCCGTCGACCGTTTCGCGATCGGTGTCTTTTCCTGCGCCAACATGCCGTTCGGCCATTTCAACGCCTACGCCCACGCCGCGATGCGCAACGATCTCGACCTGATCGTCCATACCGGCGACTATCTCTATGAATATCCGCGCGGCACCTATCCCGCTGCCGATGCCTCGCTGCCCGGCCGGATTATCCTCCCCGAGGGCGAGATCATCGCGCTCGCCGATTATCGGTTGCGCTATGCGAGCTACCGCGCCGATCCCGATCTCGCCGCGCTGCACCGCAACTTTCCGATGATCGCACAGTGGGACGATCACGAATTCAGCAATGATGCCTGGCAGGGCGGCGCCGAGAATCACGATCCGACCGAGGGCGGCTGGGCGGCGCGCAAGCGGGCCGCCGAACGGGCCTGGCGCGAATGGATGCCGGTCTCCGACGAGCGCTGGAGCAGCTACCGGATCGGCACCCTCGCAACTTTGATGCGAGCAGAGACGCGGATCAGCGGGCGCAGCGAGCAGCTGAGCTATGCAGCGGTGGCGCGCTCGGCGGGAGACGATGTCGCCGGCGGACTGGCCGCCTTCCGCGACGGCGCCTGGCAAGACCCGGCGCGCAGCATGCTCGGCGCCGAGCAGGAGGCCTGGCTCGAACGCGAGATAATGCGCTCGGTCTCGGAGGGCGCGCGCTGGCAGCTGCTTTCGCAGCAGACGGTGATGAGCCGGATCAACTTCCCGCTGCCGATCGCCGAGCAGGTGATGTCGGGCGGTTCGGAACAGGCGCGGCAGCGCGCCGGGTTGCTGGCGCTGGCCGCGCGCGAGGGGCTGCCGCTCAATCTCGATGCCTGGGACGGCTATCCGGCGGCGCGCGACCGGCTACTCGGCGCCGCGCTCGAGGCCGGTGCGAATCTCGTCGTGCTGTCGGGCGACAGCCACAATGGCTGGGCCGGCAATCTCGACCTCGCGGGTACGCCGGCGGGTGTCGAGATGGCCGGCCACAGCGTCACCTCGCCGGGCTTCGAGGCGGCGTTGCCGCGGATGGACCCGCAGTCGGTCGCCCGAGCGGTGGTCGAGGCGAGCCCCAATCTTGCCTGGGCCGATACGGCGCGGCGGGGCTATCTGACCGTCACCCTGACCCCCGACGCGGCGCGCGGCGAGTGGCATTTCCTCGACGGGGTGCGCGAACGCTCGACGACGATGGCGGGCAGCCACAGCATCCATGCGCTGCACGGAACGAATCGCTTCGCCGTCTAGACGGCGTTGCCGGGCTCAGCGATTATAGGCGCCGCGGGTGAACAGCTCGTAGCGGCGGCGCAGATGGTGGCTGACCACCTGGCCCATCACCGCCTGCATGAGCCGCTGGCGCTCGGGGATGCCGACCCGGGTCGATCCGATCAGCACGGCGACCGCATAGCTCGTTCCGTCGGGCGCGGTGACAATGCCTATATCGTTATAGCCGGCGGTCATGCCGTTGAGATTCTGACCCGTTCCGGTCTTGTGGCCGAACAGCCAGCCCTGCGGCACGCCGCCGCGCAGCCTTTGCGGGCCGGTGCGCGAGGCGCGCATCGTGTTGATCATCAGCGCCGTCGATTGCGGCGACAGCAGCTCGCCGCGCACCAGCCGCGCCAGCGCATCGACCGTACCCTCGGCCGTCGCGCCGTCGACCGGATCGGCAAGGTAGCGATCCATCGCCGAACGGCGCACCGAAGCCGGGACATTCGCCCGCGCCGTATAGAAGGCGCGGCCGGCATAGCTTTGCCGCCATTCGACGCCGGCGATGCCGCTCTGGAGCAGCCGCTCACCGGGGCCGAAGCGCAACCCGTAAAGCCGGTTGCGTTCGAAAAAGCCGCGCACCGCCTCGGGCCCGCCGGCGGTCCAGAGCAGTTTGTCGTTGGCCAGATTGTCCGAGCGCGTCAAAGCCTCGGTGAAGAGCTCGCGGAGCGAGGTCGTGATGCCGCCGCTCCCTAGCTGCGCCGCCATCGGCTGGTGAAAGACGACCTGGTCCTCGGGCCGGACGCGCACCGACTGATCGAGCGACAGCTGGCCGCGATCGACGGCGTCGAGCAAGGTCATCGCGACCCAGGTTTTCGAGACGCTCTGCTGCGGCATGTAGCGGCCGCCGTTCCAGGCGACCGTCCAGCCCTGCTCGACATCGCGCACGGCGATGCCGACCGAACCGTTGAAACCGCGGCCGAGCGCTTGAATCGCGCTTTCGAGCTCGGGCGAGGGACCTTCGACGATTTGCGGTGCCGGCCGCGGGTCGGGCCGGCCGAGAAACGGCCGTTCAACGTGTGGGGCGTTGCTGACGTGCGGCGCGGGCCGCGCATGGGGTACCGCACCGGCGCAAGCCGCGGTCACCACCGCCAACAAGGTGATGCCCAGTCCGCGGCGCCAACGCGCTAACATTCCACGCGAAAAATAATCCTGCATTAGACGCTCCCGCAAGCGATGCAGTATAGCGCGGCTTGGCGGGGGCCGCAGTCACCGAAAGCCGAACATCGGGCGATGCGTCGCACGCCAGAGTCGCTTCGTCGCATCACTCCCAGAAATAGGGCTCGCGCGGGCGGTTGCCGGTGATCACCTCGTTCATCGTTGCCGGATCGTAGATCCGCCCGCCGAGCATGACGTAGCGGATGTCGTCCGAATTCCGGATATCGTCGAGCGGGTTGGCGTCGAGCACCACGAGGTCGGCGAGTTTGCCGGCTTCGAGGCTGCCGATATCGCGATCGAAGCCGTAGATCAGCGCCGGCATCACCGTCGCCGTCTGCAGCGCCTCGAGCGGGCTCATCCCGCCGCGCACGAAGCTCCACATCTCCCAATGCGAGGCGAGGCCCTCCTCCTGGCCGTGGGCGCCGATCGATACGGGCACGCCGCGCTGCATCAGCGCATGCGCCATCGCCGCGCTCTCGTCGTCGACATAATCCTCTTCGGGCGCGATCGTCCGCCGCACCGATCGCGCCTGGAGCTGCCGCGGCGGCACATGGCGCGCGAGGATCGGATGGAGCCAGACGTCGGTATGCGCGCGCCAATAGGGATCGGCGGCGAGCCCCGAATAGGTGACGACGAGCGTCGGGTTGTAGCCGACATTGGTCTGGCTGAAGAAGCTCAGCACGTCCTCATAGAGCATCGCCTGCGGGATATTGTGCTCGAGCGCGGTGTTGCCGTCGGCGATGATCGTCATGTCCATGCCGAACAATGATCCGCCCTCGGCGACCACCGCGATATTCTCGGCGAGCGCCGCGGCGACGACCTGCTGGCGCTGGTCGCGGCGCGGCTGGTTGTAATTCTTGATCGAATGGGCGCCCTGCAGCTCGAGCCGGCGGACATGGTCGAGCGCGTCGTCATAGCTGTTGATCAGTGCATAGCGGCTCGGACTGCGCGCGCCATAGACGATCTCGCCGGTCGAAAAGAGCCGCGGGGCGAGGATCAGCCCCGCCTGCTGCATCTCGGAGGCCGGGAAGACATGGCTCGCCGTGTTGGAGGGGTCGTGATAGGTCGTCACGCCGAGCGCGAGATGGGCGATCATGTCCCAATTCTGTTCGGGAATGATGTCGTCGACGCCCTGGCTGCCATGCGCATGGCCATCGATCAGCCCGGGGATGATCGTCGCGCCGGCGAGATCGACCGTCTCGATTCCCGCCGGAATCGTCATCGCCGCGGTCTCGCCGATCATCTCGATCCGGTTGCCGTTGATGACGATCGTGCCGCTTTCGATCACCCCGCCATCCTCGCTGGCCATGGTGACGATCCGCGCGCCGGTCAGCGCGATGCGCCCGGTCGCCTGATCGGCCGAGACCGGAATCGACAGCGATGTGCCGGTCTCGGGCGGTGTGAAGCGCGGCCGTTCCTGTCCCTCGGCCGGCGGCGCGGCGGCGAAAAGGCTGCGCGTATTGATCGTGTAGAGCGTCGGGCCGAGGCTGTAATGCAGCCGGTCGCCATTGTTCGACCAGCTCGGATAGTTGGCGCCTTCGTCGCTGACGCGGGTCACCGGCAGGCCGGTATTCTCGATCCCCGCGGTGATGTCCTGCGTGCCCGGCAGCAGCGGCATGACATAGGCGCCGTAATTCTGCTGGAAGACGAAATGCTCGCCGTCGGGCGCGGCCTCGTAATGGGTGACGAACTCGCCCGAGGCATGGACACGGCGATCGTCGCCGGTCAGGTTGACGCTGACGAGCTTCTGCTTCTCCTCCTCGCTGACGGTCATGTAGACGCGGTCGTTCGAGGCGCCGAAATGCGGGCTCGATCCGTCGTCGGTCAGCCGCTCGCCCTGGCCGCCCGCGGCCGAAACCAGATAGACGCCGCTCTCGCCCGAATAATCGGGCGAGGTCAGGAAACCGCCCTCGCCGCTCTCATAGACGATGCGGCTGCCGTCGGGCGAAAAGCGCGGCCGGCGATAATGGCCGGGGCGTGTGGTGACCGCGCGGTCGGCGCCACCGCTCGCGCCCATCGTGCGGATCTGGCCGAGCGTGTCGTCGTTCCACAGTACGTAGGCGATGCGGCCGCCGTCGCGCGACCAGCTCGGAAAAAGCTCCATGCCGTCGCTGCGCGCGGTCAGCCGGCGCGGCGAGCAGCTGGCGATCGAACAGCTATATAGCTTGCCCAGCGTTTCGAAGACGACCGTGCGGCCGTCGGGCGAGACGCTGGCGAAGCGGGGCATCCGGGTCTCGAAGCTGGCCGGCGCGACCTCGATCCGCAGACGCGGCGGATCGACGATCTCGCGCGTGTCGGCGACGCGGAAAGGGATCGGCGAGACGGCGCCGCTGGCGACGTCGATCCGCCGGATCTCGCCGCCTGCCCAGAATACGATCGAGCGGCTGTCGGGCGTCCAGTCCATCCTGGGGTAGGTGCCGTAGACGGTCCAGGTCTCCTGCATGTCGCGGTCGAGATCGTCATGGATCCGCCGCTCCTCGCCGGTCGCCAGGTCCTTCAGATAGAGCGTAGACTGGGTGCGCTCGCGCCGGACGAAGGCGATATAGCGGCCGTCGGGCGAGGGGCGCGGATTGAGCGCGCCGCCGGCGCCCGAGATCACCGTCTCGCGTTCGCCGCTTTCCATGTCGTAGCGCTCGACATTGAACAGGCCGATATTCGAATCCTGCGCATATTCGAAGATCGGACCCGGCGTGACGTTACGGCTGAAATAGATGCCGCTGCCGTCGGGACTGAAGACCGGCTCGCCGAGATCCTTCTGATGATTGTCGTCGGGCTTTTCGACCAAAGCGACGCCCGTGCCGCCCGAGACGTGATAGAGCCAGACCTCGCCGGTGCCCAATGAGCGACCTGTGGTGAAATGCTTGCGGGCGACGATGAAGCGGCCGTCGGGCGACCAGTCGGGTTGGTTCAAGAGCCGGAAATCCTCGTTGGTGACCTGCAGCTTGTTGGCGCCGTTGGTGTTCATTACCCAGATATTGTCGCCGCCGCCGCGATCCGAGGTGAAGGCGATGCGGGTGCCGTCGGGCGAGAAGCGCGGCTGGACCTCCCAGGCGAGGCCGTTGGCGATCGGCGTCGCCTGGCCGCCGGTGATCGGCATGGTATAGATATCGCCCAACAGGTCGAAGGCGATGGTCTGCCCGTCGGGGCTGACATCGACATTCATCCAGGTGCCCTCGGAGACATCGATATTGACCGTGCGGCGCGGCAGCGGCGGGTTCGAGACGTCCCATTCGTCTTCGGCTTCAGCCTCGGTTGCTGCAGCCGGTGCCGCCGCTCTCTGGGTCGGCGCGGCATCCCCGGCAGGCACCGGCGGCGCTTCCTCGGCCGCCTCGCGCGCCTCCTCCTCGGTCGTCTCGGTTGCCTTGACCGGGTCCTGTTCGGATTCGGTCGGCGCGACCTGACCGAGGGCGGGGGTGGCGAGAATGAGCGCGAGCGCGCTGGCGGTGGTGCGGAAATGCATCGGGATCCCCTTCGTTTGATCTGCTTCGCGGCGGACGCTAGGAGAATTTGTCCGCGCACGAAAGCGGGAAGGGGGCCGCGTTGCGCCAGAGTCCCCCTCCCCTTCAGGGG
>JAIVHR010000162.1:11110-14320 GCA_020200935.1 Sphingomonadales bacterium | reverse complement strand
GTCCCCCTCCCCTTCAGGGGAGGGGCGTAGGGGTGGGGTAGGGACGGCAAAGGCTCGATGCCCGTGTCGGCTCTTCGAGCCGAGCGAGCCCGCAAGAGGTCTCGCACCCACCCCTGCCCCTCCCTTGAAAGGGAGGGGTTTCTCCTATTGCACTCGCGTGCATTGAACGCGAAGGCTGCCGCCGCATTTGCACTGGCAAGTCGCGTGCTGAATGCCTAGCTAGCGGCTGAAAGAAATCCCAGCGGAGACCCCCCATGAGCACCGATCCCGTCGTCATCCTGTCCTATGCCCGCACGCCGATGGGGGCGATGCAGGGTGCGCTCGCCGATGTCAGCGCTACCGAACTCGGCGCCGCCGCGGTCAAGGGTGCCGTCGAACGCGCCGGCCTGAAGGGCGAGGATGTCGACCGCATCTATATGGGCTGCGTGCTGCCCGCCGGCCTCGGCCAGGCGCCCGCGCGGCAGGCCGGGATCAAGGCGGGCCTCCCCAAGAGCGTCCAGGCGACGACTGTCAACAAGGTCTGCGGCTCGGGCATGCAGACGGTGATCATGGGAGCGGAAGCAATCGAGGTCGGCTCGGTCGATACGGTGATCGCCGGCGGCATGGAGAGCATGACCAACGCACCGTATCTGTTGAAGAAGCATCGCGGCGGCGCGCGGATCGGGCACGACACGGCCTATGACCACATGTTCCTCGACGGGCTCGAGGATGCCTATGAGGAAGGCCGCGCGATGGGCACCTTCGCGCAGGAGATGGCAGACAAATATCAGCTGACCCGCGAAGCGATGGACGATTATTCGATCGAATCCTTGCGCCGGGCGCTGGCGGCGATCGAGAGCGGCGCCTTCGAGCGCGAAATCGTTCCGGTCACCTACCAGTCGCGCAAGGGGGAGGAGACGGTGACCACCGACGAGGGGCCGAGCCGCGGCAATCCGGACAAGATCCCGACGCTCCGCCCGGCCTTCGCCAAGGACGGGACGATCACCGCTGCGACCAGTAGCTCGATATCGGACGGCGCGGCGGCGGTGGTGCTGACGCGCGAGAGCGTGGCGAATGACAAGGGCTACAAGCCGGTGGCGCGGATCGTCGCCCATGCCGCCCATGCGCAGGAGCCGAGCGAATTCACCATCGCCCCGGTCGGCGCGATCGAGAAGTTGCTGGAAAAGGCCGGCTGGAAGGCCGACGAGGTCGATCTGTGGGAGGTCAACGAGGCCTTTGCCTGCGTCACCATGTTCGCGATGCGGGACATCGGCATCCCGCATGACAGAATCAACGTCAATGGCGGCGGCACCGCGCTCGGCCATCCGATCGGCGCCAGCGGCACGCGGATCATCGCCACGTTGCTCGGCGCGCTCGAGGAGCGCGGCCTCAAGCGCGGCGTGGCGAGCCTGTGCATCGGCGGCGGCGAAGCGACGGCGGTGGCGGTCGAGCTGGTTTAGGGCGCCTTGTTCGTCACCCCGGACTTGATCCGGGGTCCAGAGCGGCAGGCGACACCGCTTTTGGCTCTGGATGCCGGATCAAGTCCGGCATGACGAAATTGGGGCGGATGTGCGGAGAAAATGCCAGGCCGCCGCGAGCTATCCAGCCGGGTCGCATGAACCGAATGCCCGCCGGCGGCCTGGTCCGGACCCGTTGCTCTGGGAGTACGGGGTACCGGTGAGCAGCCTTATGGTGCTTGCCCCGGAGCGGGGTTGTGATTTGCATCACGCTCGGCAGCAATTGTTCCCGCAGCCCTGGCGCGCCGCGCCCCTTCGCCTGTCGGGCGCGCCATGCTAAGCCGCCGCCACACTTTCCGAAGGACGCGAATCGTGAATGTCGAAACCAGGCTCGAGGCGAAAGACAAGCCCGGCTTTACCTATCGCTGGGAGGATCCCTTCCTCCTCGAGGAGCAGCTCACCGACGAAGAGAAGATGGTCTACGAGACCGCCCGGAACTATGCGCGGGACAAGCTGCTGCCGCGCGTGCTGACGGCGACCCGCGAAGAGCGCTTCGACCGCGAGATCATGAGCGAGCTCGGCGAACTCGGACTGCTCGGCCCGACGATCGACGGCTATGGCTGCGCCGGTGTAAGCCATGTCGCCTACGGTCTCGTCGCCCGGGCGATCGAGGCCGTCGATTCGGGCTATCGCTCGGCGATGAGCGTCCAGAGCTCGCTCGTCATGCACCCGATCCATGCTTACGGCACCGACGAGCAGCGCGATAAATATCTGCCCAAGCTCGCGACCGGCGAATGGGTGGGCTGTTTCGGGTTGACCGAACCCGATGCCGGCTCCGATCCCGGCGGGATGAAGAGCCGCGCCAAGAGCGTCGATGGCGGCTATCGGCTGTCGGGCTCGAAGATGTGGATCACCAATTCTCCGATCGCCGAGGTGTTCATCGTCTGGGCGAAGGACGATGAGGGCGCGATCCGCGGCTTTATTCTCGACAAGGGCATGGACGGCCTCTCGGCGCCCAAGATCGAGGGCAAGATGAGCCTGCGCGCCTCGATCACCGGCGAGATCGTCATGGACGATGTCTTCGTGCCGGAGGAAAATTTCCTGCCCGGCGCCAAGGGTCTCGCCGGACCTTTCGGCTGCCTCAACAAGGCGCGCTACGGCATCGCCTGGGGTTCGATGGGCGCGGCGGAGGATTGCTGGCACCGGGCGCGCGATTACACGCTCGAGCGCCACCAGTTCGGCCGGCCGCTCGCCAAGAATCAGCTCGTCCAGAAGAAGCTCGCCGACATGCAGACCGAGATCGCGCTGGGGTTGAATGCCGCGCTGACCGTCGGCCGCAATATCGACAGCGGCACATGGGCGCCCGAGATGATCAGCCTGATCAAGCGCAACAATTGCGGCAAGGCGCTCGATATCGCCCGGATTGCCCGCGACATGCACGGCGGCAACGGCATCGCCGACGAATTCCACGTCATCCGCCACGCGATCAATCTCGAGACCGTCAACACGTACGAGGGCACACACGACATCCACGCGCTGATCCTCGGCCGGGCGATCACCGGCATCCAGGCGTTCACCGGCTGATCCGATGACGGGGCTGAGGACCGAAGATCGCGACGGCACCCGGCTGGTCACGCTCGACCGGCCGCCGCTGAACGCACTCGATCTCGATTTGCTGGAGGCATTAATCGCGGCCATCGCCGACGCCGAACCGAACCAGCCGACGGTGCTGGCCGGAACGGGCAAGGCGTTCTCGGCCGGGGTCGATACCAAG
>JAIVHR010000162.1:0-11042 GCA_020200935.1 Sphingomonadales bacterium | reverse complement strand
GATCCATGCCGATCTGCCGCCCAACTGGCTGCGCAACCTGACCTTGACCAGCGCGCGCTATCCGGCCGCGCCGCTTGTCGAGGCGCGGATTTTCGACGAAATCTGTCCTCCCGGCGAGATCGTCGACCGCGCGCTGATGCGTGCCGGAGAGATCTCCGCCCAGCCCGCCTTCCGCGCCGTCAAGCGGCAGGTGCGCGGGCCGCTCGCCGGGCGTCTCGCCGAAATCGTCGCCGCCGACGCATGACCCAGGCGCTCTCCGGTGTCCGTGTGCTCGATCTCTCCCGCGTTCTCGCGGGTCCCTGGGCGACGCAGATGCTCGGCGATCTCGGCGCCGCGATCGTCAAGATCGAGCGCCCCGGCGAGGGCGACGATACGCGCAAATGGGGACCGCCCTGGCTCGGCGACAAATCCGACAAGCGCCCCGCCTATTATCTCTCCACCAACCGCAACAAGGCCTCGGTGGCGATCGACATGGCGCGCGAGGAGGGGCAGGCGCTGATCCGCCGGCTCGCCGAGGGCAGCGACATCGTCGTCGAGAATTTCAAGCTCGGCGGCCTCGAGAAATTCGGCCTCGATTATCGGAGCCTGAAAGCGATCAACCCGCGGCTCATCTATTGCTCAATCACCGGCTTCGGCCAGGACGGGCCCGATGCCGACAAGCCGGGCTACGATCTGATGCTGCAGGCGATGAGCGGCTTCATGTCGGTGACCGGCGAGAAGGATGGTCCGCCGCGGCGGATGGGCGTCGCGATGGTCGATCTGACGACGGGCATGAACGCCGCCGCCGCGATCCTCGCCGCGCTCTTTCAGCGCGAACGCACCGGCGAGGGGCAGCATATCGACATCGCCTTGTTCGACGTCGCGATGTCCTCGCTCGGCAACCAGGCGCTGAACTATCTCGTTTCGGGCACCGCGCCGGGGCGGACGGGCAACGCGCATCCCAACGTCGTCCCCTACCAGCCCTTCGAGACCGCCGATGGCTGGATGATCGTCGCGGTCGGCAATGACAGCCAGTTCGCGCGATTCGCGGGGCTCCTCGGCCTCTCCGAAATGGCCGAAGACGAACGCTATGCGACCAACGCCGCGCGCGTCGAAAATCGCGAAAGCCTGATTCCGCCGCTGGCCGAGGCGATGAAGGCCAGGACGACCGCCGAATGGACGGCGTTGCTCAAGCCCAACAACGTCCCGCACGGCCCGATCAATACGATCGAGCAGGCCTTTGCCGAGCCGCAGGCGATCCACCGCGGGCTCTCGGGCACGGTCGCCGATGCTTCGGGCGCCGAACTGCCCGTCGTCGCGAGCCCGCTACGGCTCTCGGCCTCGGCACGGCCCGATCCGACACCGCCACCGCGGCTCGGCGAGCAGACCGATTCGGTGCTGCGCGACCGGCTCGGCTTGTCCGGCGAGGAAATCGCGCAATTGCGCGCTTCCGGCGTGGTGGGCGGAGGCGAAAGCTGACAAAACGGCGTCCTCCTGCTATGCACGGCCCATGACCGGTTACGCATTTCTCACCCCCGCGAGCGCCTGGTGGACGCTTCACCGGCTCAGCCGTTCGCTTCTCGACTGATCGCGCGCCGCGCGGCGCGGCCTTGGCGTATTCGCCCGCCGGAACCGGGCCGAGCGCCTGTTTGTTCATTGAGCGACAGATAACGGAAATTTGCACCATGACCGAGACACCGGAAAATACCCAGATCGAGAATCCGATGGGCCTCGACGGCTTCGAATTCGTCGAATTCACCCATCCCGAGCCCGAAAGAATGGCCGATCTCTTCGAGAAGCTCGGCTTCACCCATTATGCGACGCACAAATCGAAGCCGATCCTCCGCTATACCCAGGGCGACATCAACTTCCTGCTCAATATGGAGGAAGCCGGCCAGCCGGCGATGTTCCGGCAGGAACGGGGTCCGTCGGCCTGCGCGATGGCGTTCCGCGTCAAGGATGCCGAAAAGGCGCTCGAACTGGCGCTCGAACGCGGAGCGACGAAGGCCGATCGCGGCAATGGCCCCGAAGAGCTGGACATTCCGGCGATCGAGGGGATCGGCGGCGCGCATGTCTTCCTCGTCGACAAATACGGCGCCGAGGAAGTCTATGACCGGGATTTCGAGCGCACCGGCGCGGGCAAGGACGACAACAGCGTCGGCCTCCATACGCTCGATCACCTGACGCACAATCTCAAGCGCGGCAACATGGACAAATGGGCCGACTATTATGAGCGGCTCTTCAACTTCCGCGAAATCCGCTATTTCGACATCGAGGGCCAGTCGACCGGTCTCATCTCCAAGGCGATGACCGCGCCCGACGACAAGATCCGCATCCCCCTGAACGAAAGCCAGGACGATCACTCGCAGATCGAGGAATTCATTCGCGATTACAAAGGCGAGGGCATCCAGCATATCGCGCTGTCGACCGACGATATTTTCGAGACCATCGACGAGCTGCGCGACAACGGCGTCATCTTCCAGGATACGCCCGACACCTATTACGAGATGCTCGACGAGCGGCTGCCGGGCCATGGCCACGACCTTACGGCGATGAAGGCGCGCCGCATCCTGATCGACGGTTCGCCCGAGACCGGCGAGGGGCTGCTGTTGCAGATTTTCACCGAGAATATGGTCGGCCCGATCTTCTTCGAGATCATCCAGCGCAAGGGCAACGAGGGCTTCGGCGAAGGCAACTTCAAGGCCCTGTTCGAATCGATTGAGCTCGACCAGGTCCGCCGCGGCGTGATCCCGGCGAAGGAAGAGGTTTAGACAATAGCCCCTCCCCTTCAGGGGAGGGGTTGGGGTGGGGCCGTCGCAGGACGCACATTCGGAAACGGGGCATCGAGCCCCCTTTCCTCATAACCCACCCCTTGCCCCTCCCTTGAAAGGGAGGGGTTGGGAGATCGCTATGAGCAATTCCGACTATATGACCGGCTTCGGCAATGAATTCGCGACCGAGGCCGTCGAAGGCACGCTGCCGCAAGGACGCAACAGCCCGCAGCGGCCTGCCTTCGGCCTTTATACCGAACAGTTTTCGGGCACCGCATTCACCGCGCCGCGCGATCACAATCGGCGCAGCTGGTTCTACCGGATGCGGCCTAGCGCCGGGCATGGGCGCTTCGAGCACTATGACGGCAATCCGAAACTGCTGACCGCGCCGATCACGCATGAGCCCTTCGAGCCCAACCGGCTGCGCTGGGACCCGCTGCCATTGGCGAGCGGCGATGTCGACTGGGTCGACGGGCTCGTCACCTGGGCCGGCAATGGCGATGCGAATGCGGGGAGCGGCATCGGTATCCATCTCTATGCGGCGAACCGCTCGATGGAGGACCGGGTGTTCTTCACCGCCGACGGCGAGTTGCTGATCGTGCCGCAGCAGGGGGCGCTTCGCATCGTCACCGAGATGGGCGTGCTCGAGCTCGCGCCAAACGGCATCGGCGTCGTGCCGCGCGGCTTGCGCTTCCGCGTCGAGCTCGACGGACCGGCGCGCGGCTATGTCTGCGAGAATTACGGCGCGCCCTTCCGGCTCCCCGATCTCGGGCCGATCGGCGCCAACGGACTGGCCAATCCGCGCGATTTCGAAACTCCGGTCGCCGCCTACGAGGATGTCGATTGCGATACCGAGGTGATCCAGAAATTCGGCGGCCGGCTATGGCGCACAATGCTCGGTCATTCGCCGCTCGATGTCGTCGCCTGGCACGGCAACAATGCGCCCTGCCGCTACGATCTTTCGCGCTTCAACACGATCGGATCGATCAGCTTCGACCATCCCGACCCGTCGATCTTTACCGTGCTGACCTCGCAGACCGACACGCCGGGCATCGCCAATTGCGATTTCGTCATCTTCCCGCCGCGCTGGCTTGTTGGCGAGGATACCTTCCGGCCGCCCTGGTTCCACCGCAATGTGATGAGCGAGTTCATGGGGCTGATCCACGGCGCCTACGACGCCAAATCGGGCGGTTTCGCGCCGGGCGGGGCGAGCCTCCACAACCGGATGAACGCGCACGGCCCCGACAAGGCTTCGACCGAGGCGGCGATGGCGGCGAAGCTCGAGCCGAAAAAGGTCGACGAGACGATGGCCTTCATGTTCGAGAGCGTGGCGCCGATCCGGCCCACTCAGGCTGCGATGACGAACGAGACGCTGCAGCAGAATTATGACGATTGCTGGGGCGGGTTCGAAAAGGCGCAGCTGCCCGAATAGACCGCTCAATGGGACGGAATCGCACAGCAAAAGGGCCCCGCGGCGCGAACCGCGGGGCCCTTCTGTGCTCCCCCTCCTCGTCTAGAAGCGAACCCGGGCGCCCAGCCGGTAGACCCGGCCGAGCGGATTGCCGATGAACGGGTTGTAGCCCAGTTCGAGCCGCGCCGGTGCCGGATCCTCGTTGGTGAAATTCTCGATCGAGAATTGCAGCTGCGTATCCATGAACTGGAACGGCAGATCGTAGGCCACATGGAAGTCATGCTGCGTGTAGGACGGGATCTCGGCGGCGAAGTTCGTGCCGCCGAATTCGGGCGTCGAGGCGCAGGGATTGACGTTGATGCAGCGATCGTCGGTGACGCCGGCGATATGCTGGATCGTGTAGCGCAGATTGAGGCCCGAAACGTTGTAATTGACATAGCCGTTGGCGCGCCATTTCGAGACCGTTCCGGGATCGCGGAAGAAGTTCGAAAAGCCGTCGGCGCTATAGCCGGTTTGGAGCAACACCCCGCGGAAGACGAAATCGTCGATGTCATAGTCGAGGATATGCGTCGCCTGGCCGCCGATGGAGAAAAGGCCCGGGCCGAGTTCGGTCGTGTAATCGAGCGCGAAGTCGAAGCCCGACGTCTTGACCGAGGGTCCGTTGACCCAGTCGGTGCGCACGCGGGAAATATCGAGACCGGTGGTCGTCCCCTGCACGCAGCCGCCGCCGGCGAAAGTGATCAGGTCGACCAGCGGGCTCGCACAGTTGGCGAACTGGGTGCCATTGGGCGACACGCCAGCGCTGGCCACCGTGCTCGCGATCGCCTGGCCCGGCGTCGTCGTGATCCGGTCGTCGAAATCGTAGCTCCAATAGTCGATCGAGGCGGCGAAGCCCGCATAGTCGACGATCGCCCCGACATTGTAGGTGAAGGCCGTCTCCGGGCCGAGATCGACGGGGTTGCCGAAGATATCGACCGATTTGAAGTTGTTGGCCGCCGCCTGGATGCCGGCGAGCGAGGTCACCGCGTTGGGCGAAACCTGGGTCGGTAGCGGGCCGCGGAAGGTCGTGCCGACCGAGCCGCGCAGCACGAGCCAATCGGTTGGCTCCCAGCGGATCGAGCCCTTGGGATTGATCGTCGAGCCGACCGAGCCGCCATAATCCTCGTAGCGGATCGCGCCGGTGAGTTCGATCGTGTCGCCGATCGGGACGTTGACCTCGGCGAACAGCGCATGGACGTCCTGCTCGAGCTGGACGTTGCGGAAGCCGCCAAGGAAGATGAAGGGGCCGACCCCTTCGATCGGCGTGCCGACGCAGCTTTGATCGTTCTCGATGAAGCAGGGATTGTTGTTGAGATTGGTGACGTTGTTGAGCGGGACGCTGCGATAGTCCGACTGGCGATACTGGGCGCCGAAGGCATAGGCCACCGGCCCGCCGCCGAGATCGATGCCCGATTCGCCGCTGAAGATCAGGTCGACGATCCACTGTTCTTCCCGCTGATCGGTGCCGCTCGGCACGAGCAGCCAGTCGACCAGCGTCGGATCATTCTCGTTGCCTGCAATAAAGCCAGGATTGGACTGGCCAGTCGCCGGATTTCCGGGGAAGGAGTTCGAGAAGGGGTTGAAATACATGCAGGGTCCCTGGCCGGCCGTACCGCTGGCGCGGTCGCATCCCGGTCCGCCAAAGCCTTCGAGCGCATTCTGGAGGCGCTGCCCGACCACGTCGGTGACATAGGCATTGCGGTCCGAGCGGATGAAGGTGTTGTAGAAGGAAACCCGGAAATTGTCGGCGAGGTCCCAATCGAGTCCGCCCGAAGCGCGCCAGGCCTCGATGTCCGCTTCGCCGATCTGGCCGCCGCGGCCGCCGGTTATCGGGTTGCCGCCATTGGCGAGCGGGCGGAACAACAGGATCTGGGCATAGCTGCCAAACAGATTGGCGAAGCTGCCCGGATTAGCCGGATCGGCAATTCCGCCGGCCAACCCCGATTGAGCGATGAAGCCGGCATAGCCCGGATTGGTATCGGGCACGTAGAAGGCGCCCACGCTCCCCGAGCCGCGCGGCCCCTGGGTCGGCGGGAAGGCGGGCGAATAACGGCCGCGCTGGTAGGTATGAGCCCACAGGCCTTCGGCGTGGAAGGCGAGGTTGTCGCTGAGATCGACATCCATCTGGGCGAAGATCTGGTAGCGATTCTGATGCTCGACCAGATTGTCGAAGGGAACGTAGGTGAAACGGCAGACCGGCACGCCGGTGCCGCCCGGGCCCGTCGTTCCCGAGATGCCGTTGGTCGCCTCGCACGTGCCGGGCACCGCGCCGTCAAAGCCAAGACCGATCGTCGTTCCGGCTGGTCCCTGCGCTATCGGGCCGAGCTTCGCGAGATAGGTGCCCGGATTGCCGAGCGTCGACCAGCCCGAAGGATTGATCTCATAGGGCACCTGGGTGAAATCGCGCTCCTGGGTCGATAGCTCGGACCGGTGCTGATAGCCGGCGCCGATCAGGAAATTGGCATCGCCCCAGGTCCGGCCGATGACGGCGCTGACATTATAGTCGTCATTCGAGCCGTCGATGAATTCATAGTCGCCGGCGACCTCGACGCCCTCCCAATTCTGGCGCGTGACGAAGTTGGCGACGCCGCCGATCGCATCCGATCCGTAGGTCGCCGCCGCGCCGTCCTTGAGGATCTCGATCCGGTCGAGCGCGAAGAGCGGGATGAGGTTGGTGTCGACAAAGCCGTCGCCGGGCGAGGAGATCGTCCGTCGCCCGTTCATGAGGACGAGCGTCCGCGTCGGGCCGAGGCCGCGCAGGTTGATCGAGCCGGCGCCCTGGAAGCCCTGGCTCGCGGTCGAAAACTGGTTGGTGTCGCCGAGCACCGAACCGACCGAGGGCAGGTCCTTGATGAATTCGAGCGGCGAGGAAATGCCGTTCCGGTCGAGATCGTCGGACGAAAAGACATCGACCGGAAGCGCCGCATCCTCGGGCGTGCCGCGAATGAACGAACCGGTGACGACGATGATGCTGTCTTCATTCTGCCCCGAAGCCATCGGCTCGTTCTGGGCAATTGCCGGACTGGCGGTCACGCACATGGCCGTGCCGAGCGCGGCCGCACTGGCACGCGCAAAAAATTGCGTTTTCATTGGATCCCCTCCCTTTCAGGGCCGCCCGTCTTGCCGCGGTCGTACCCGTGGTGCGTATAATGGCCAAAAGCAGGGTTTCGTCAAGGGTGTGTCACACCGTTGCCATACGGCCGATCCGCGCGTTTCCGCGGATCCGGGCGCGCGCGCCGCGCATCGCTATTTCTGTGGCCTTTCGGCATCACCGGTTACGCGGCTCGCGCACGAACAACAGCAGGATGGTGAGCGCCGCGATCAGGAAGCCGATCGATATAAAGAACAGCGGAATATAGCCCAGCGTTGCCGCGATGACGCCGCCGGCGAGCGGTCCGACGGTGGCGACCGAGGTCTCGGCGGTGGTCGAAAGCGCGAGCCGCATCGGCAGGTCGTCGCGGCTGCCGAATTCGAGGATGATCGTCGAGGCGCTCATCATATAGCCCGACATCGAGGCGCCGAGGCCGACAAAGGCGAGATAGATCGGCAAAGCGCTGTCCGCGACGATCAGCAGCACCAGCGCCGCGAGCCAGACGATGACCGAGAATATGAAGGTCAGTCGGTAGCCGCTGCGGTCGCCGATATAGCCCCAGGCCAGATTGGCGAGCGTATCGGCGCCGAGAAAGGCGAGGGTCAGCAGGCCGATCGCCGCGCCGTCGAGTTCTATCGTGTCGGCGGCGTAGAGGATGCAGAAAGGCAGCGAGATCCGCGCCGCGACGGTCAGCAATTGCGCGATCAGCACATTGCGATAGTCGCGATCGCCGAGCAGTTCGGGAAAATCGCGCAGCCGTTCGCGGACCGACATGCGCGGGCGTACGGTCGGCGGTTCGGGTTCGCGCATATAGCGGAACAGCACGAACAGCCCAAGGCTGGTCAGGATGAAGCAGACGAGGAAGGTCGTCGCATAGCCGTTGCCGAGAACATTCTGCTCGAGGAACCAGGCGCCCGCGAAATAGGAAAGCAGGGCCGCCGTCCCGCCGCCGGCCATATTGCGCCAGGCCTGCAGCCGGCCGCGCTTTTCGATCGGGATGACTTTGGAAAGCAACATCTGGAAGGCGACCCGCTGCTGGCCCATGAAGAAACCCAGAAGGAACAGGCAGCCGAAGGTCGCGAAGAGCAGCAGCGATCCGGTGAGGAAATAGCCGGTCAGCGCGAGGCCGAGGATGGCGAGCCGCATCGCGGTGCCGATGCGGATCGCCACCGGGAGCACGCGCTTTCTATATTCGATGTTCGAGGCGCTCATGATCGGTGAGAGCACCGCGCCCAGTTGGGTCAGCGCCTGGCCGAGCCCGACCAGGAAGTTCGAACCGGTCAGCATGAACAGATAGGCCGGCAGGAAGGTCGGCGCCATCATGATGCGAAAGCCGGTCATGCCGAGCATGCCGTGCGAAAAATGCGCTATGTAATTGGCGCGCAGATTCTCCCGCACGAAGCGGTCATACTCGGCTTCCTGTTCGGCGAGCGAGGAGGCGTCGGGCAATGCGGCGTCGGCCATGGGCGCTTCTGTGCTCCTGCGCAGGCAGGAGCCCAGGGCGGCAAGCGCCGTCGCCCGAGGCCCTGGGCTCCCGCCTGCACGGGAGCACTTGAATCAATAACCGCTCAGCTTTGCGAAACGGTCGCGGTGGAAGCTCGCATTGCCCCATTGCTGCTCGAGGATCCGCGCGCGCTTGATGTAGAAGCCGGCGTCATGCTCGTCGGTCATGCCGATGCCGCCATGCAGCTGGATCATCTCGCGGGTGACGAGGTTGAGCGTGTCGTTGGCGGTCGCCTTGGCGAGGCTCGCCGCCTGGGCGATGCCGAGGCCCGAATCGACGGCCTGCAGCGCGCCCTCGACCGATGAGCGCATCAGCTCGATCTCGGCGAACATGTTGGCCATCCGGTGCTGGATCGCCTGGAAACTCGACAGCGCCTGGCCGAACTGGACGCGCTGCTTGAGATAATCGAGCGTCGTCTCGAAGGCCTGGACCGCCATGCCGAGCATCTCGGCCGAGGCGATGATCCGCGCGCGATCGAGTATGTCGGTCAGCAGCTCATCGCCGCCATCGGCGAGCCTGTCCGCGGCGGCGCCGTCGAAGGCGATTTCGGCATGGCTGCGCGAATCGACCATGCTGCGCGACGCGCGCGAGACGCCGTCGGCCTCACCCTCGACGAGATAGAGCCCGTCCTTCGCACCGACCACGAACAGCCCGGCGCCGTCGCCCTCGGGAACGAATGTCTTGGTGCCCGAAAGCTTGCCGTCCGAAACGCCGGCTTCGATCGCGTCGGGATCATGGTGCGGGCCTTCGTCGATCGCCAAGGTGGCGACGAGGTCGCCGCCGGCGATCTTCGGCAGATATTCTTCCTTTTGCGCGTCCGATCCGCCGACGATGATCGCGGCGGCCGCGGCAGACGAAGCGGCGAGCGGCGAAGCGTTGAGGTTTCGGCCCAGTTCCTCGAGCACCAGGCCGAGGCTCAGAAAGCCGAAATCCGATCCGCCATATTGCTCGGGGATGATGATCCCGGCCCAGCCCATCTGCGCCATCTCGCCATAGACGCTCGGGTCGTAGCCTTGCTCGAAGCCCGTATCGCGCATCTTGCGGAAGGCCGAGACCGGCGATTTCTCGTTCGACCAGTCGCGCGCCATGTCGCGCAGCATGGTCTGTTCGTCGTTGAGTGCGGCCATTCTTCATTCTCCCTCTCCCCTTCAGGGGAGAGGGCCGGGGAGAGGGGGAGTCCACCGACCCGAGGTTGCAATCGTTCGGGAGACTTCCCCTCTCCCTTCGCCGCTTTGCGGCTCTTCCCTCTCCCCTGAAGGGGAGAGGGTCTTATTGATGATCCCGCATCCCGAGGATGCGCTTGGCGATGATGTTATTCTGGATCTCGTAGCTGCCGCCATAGATCGAGACCGCCTTGCCCCAGAGCCAGCCGCGCGCGGCGGCGATCTCGTCCCGGCTGAAGCCTTCCCCTTCCCAGCCGAGCCCGGCCATGCCCATGATCTCGAGCGTCAGCTCGGCGCGATCCTGGGTGATGCGGCCGCCGACATTCTTCATGATCGAGCTCGTCGCATTGGGCCCCTGATTGCCCTTGGCCTCGGCGCGGGCACGGGCGATCGTCAGCATAAAATTGCGCTGGAGCATCTCGAAGCGGATGATCTTGTTCCTGAGCTCCTTGTCGGCGATCTCGCCATCCGCGTCGGTGCCGCGATATTTCCTGGCGAGGTCGGCGAGCGATCCGCCCGAAAACATCCGGCTCGCCGCGCCGCCGCCCGAGGACAGGCTCGTCCGCTCATGCTGGAGCAGCCTTTTGCCGATCGTCCAACCCTCGCCCTCGGCGCCGACCAGATTTTCCTTCGGCACCTTCACATCGGTGAAGAAGGTCTCGCAAAAGGGCGATGCGCCCGAGATCAGCCGGATCGGCCGCGTCTCGACGCCGGGCTGATCCATGTCGATGAGCATGAAGCTGATACCCTCATGCTTCTTCGATTTGTCGGTGCGGACCAGCGCGAAGCATTTGTCGGCCCATTGGCCGCCGCTGGTCCAGGTCTTCTGGCCGTTGACCAGATAATGGTCGCCCCCCTCTGGATCAGAAACGGCCTCGCCGAAGGTCTGGACATTGGCGAGGTCGGAACCGGCATTGGGCTCCGAATAGCCCTGGCACCAGCGGATCTCGCCGCGGCAGATCGGCGGGATATGCTCCTGCTTCTGCTCCTCGCTGCCATATTCCAGCAAGGTCGGGCCGAACATCATCACGCCCATGCCGCCGATCGGGTTGTGGGCGCCGATCTTGCTCATTTCCTCCTGGAG
>JAIVHR010000247.1 GCA_020200935.1 Sphingomonadales bacterium | reverse complement strand
CCCGCCTATGATCGCAACCGGATCGACGGGCTGATCCTGCCGGCCGAATCGATGCGCGCCGTCTGCACCGATCTCGCCCACAAATCGGTCGCCGAGCGCGCCGGGGTTCCGTGCATCGGCGAGGACCGCGCCGATCTCGTCGTCGCCGGCTGCGCGATCCTCGAGGCGATCCTCGATATCTGGCCGGCCGAACGGCTCGGCATCGCCGATCGCGGCATCCGCGAGGGTATATTGCGATCGATGATGCTGCGCGACGGGCATTGGGACTGATGGTGGTTTCACCTGCGCCAATCACCTTTTCTCCCCTCCCCTTGATGGGGAGGGGCCGGGGGTGGGGTGACGTCTCGGTCCGCGCCGACGCTTGCCGACAAAGCACCAGGCCGAGAGGTCACCCCCACCCAACCCTCCCCCATCAAGGGGGAGGGCTTTAAGATGGCCGAGGACGGCAAGAAACTGCGTTCGACGCGCCGGCGCACGGCCTCCTCGCGGCGCTGGCTCGAGCGCCAGCTCAACGATCCCTATGTCAGGCAGGCCCAGGCCGACGGCTATCGCAGCCGCGCCGCCTACAAGCTGATCGAGCTCGATGAGCGCTTCGGCCTGCTGACGGGCGCCGAGCGGATCGTCGATCTCGGCATCGCGCCGGGCGGCTGGGCGCAGGTCGCGCGCAAGGCGAATCCGCGGGCCCGGATCGTTGGCATCGACCTGTTGCCGACCGACCCGATCGAGGATGTGACGATCTTCGAGATGGATTTCATGGACGAGGAGGCGCCCGAATTGCTCGAGCAGGCGCTCGGCGGGCCGGCCGATCTCGTGTTGTCGGACATGGCGGCCAACACCACCGGCCACAAGCAGACCGACCATCTGCGCACCATGGCGCTGGTCGAGGCGGCGGCCGATTTCGCCTATGGCGTGCTGCGGCCGGGCGGCGGCTTGGTCGCCAAGGTGCTCGCCGGCGGCGCCGATTCCGCGCTGGTCGCCGAGCTGAAGCGCCGCTTCGCGATGGTCAAACACGCCAAGCCCCCGGCGAGCCGCAAGGGCAGCTCCGAATGGTATGTCGTCGCGCAGGGTTTCAAGGGGTGACAGGCTATTTCGGTGACAGTGCACTTAATTCGTGCACAACCTCCACTCTCACGCAGCGATGCCGGGAATTAAGTGCACTGTCACCGAAATTCCTAGCCGCCTTGGCGCCGCGCTTCCTCGACCGCTTCGAGCAGCCGGTCATAGCCGACCGCGCCTTCGAGGATCTGGTCGCCGACAATGAACACCGGCGTGCCCGACAGCTGGAGCTGCTGGGCGAGCTGGAGATTTCCGGCGAGTTCGGCGTCGAAGGCCGGATCGGCGATGTCGCGCCGGACCCGCGCCGCATCGAGCCCGGCGCGGCGGCCGGCGGCGGCGATCGAGGCCTCGCCGGGGCGGCCCGCGGCATACATCGCGCGGTGGAAATCGAAGAACTCGCCCTGCCGCGCCGCCGCCAGGCTGACGCGGGCGGCCTCGCGGCTCTCGGCGCCGAGCACCGGCAGCTCGCGGAAGACGACCTTCACATCCTCCTGTTCGGCAATCAGCCGGCGGACATCCTCGAGGCTCTCGCGGCAATAGCCGCAGGCATAATCGAAGAATTCGACGACCGTCACCGCGCCGTCCTCATTGCCAGCCCAGGCCCCGGCGAACGGCGTTTCCAGTTCGGTGCGGACCGCCGAAACCCGCTCGGCCTGGCCGCGGCGCTGCAGCCTCTCCATCGCCTCGGGGATGATCTCGGGATTTTCGAGGATATAATCGCGGATGACGAGTTCGAGATCTTCGCGCTCGAGCCCGGCCGGCAGGTCGACATCCTCGCCGTCCGCCCCGCCGTCGCGCAGCAGCAGGAAGGCGGCGAGCCCGGCCAGTGCGGCGACCGCGACACCGATGATCCAGCGATTGCCCGGCATGATCCTCTCCCGCAGCCCGAGCGTCAGTTGCGGCCGCGCCGGCCGCCATTGCGCTCGACCTCGGCCTCGGCGACCATGGCGATATCCTGGGCGCGCACCCAATCGGGCGAACCTTCGGGAATGCCGAGCATCGCCTGGCGGGCATGGCTCAGCGCGAGCCGCGACTGGCCCTGCAGATTGAAGCGCTCGGCGCTCGCGAGCTGGGCGCGCGGCTGGTCGCCCTCCTCGGCATAGACGATGCCGAGCTGGTACCAGGCGAAGGGATTGCGGTTGTCGCGCTGGACGGCGGTGCGCAGCACCTGACGCGCTTCCTCGTGATTGGCATCGTCCTCGGTGGCGATCAGCGCATGGCCGAGCAAGGTGGCGATCAGCGGATGGTTGCGCGAGGCGGCGGCGGCCTGGCGCAGCGCCGGCAAGGCTTCCTCGGGCCGGCCCGATTCGAGCAGTATCTGGCCCCTGAGCTCGAGGAAATAGGGGTCGCCGGGCGCCCCTTCGAGCAGCGAATCGGCCGCGGCCAGCGCGCGGTCTGGATAGGCGCGCTTGTGCCAGGCATAGGCGCGGGCATAGCGCGCCGCGACGCTGGTGTCGCTTTCGGGATAGGCGATCAACGTCTGTTCGGGCTCGGCGATATAGCCGAAGAGCTTCGCCCGCACGCGCTGGAAGCGGGCCTCGAGCGCCGGATCGGTCGGGGCGTCCCAGGCCGCGTCGGCTTCGTACATTTCGCGCAGGATCCGGATGCGCTCGCCCGACAGCGGATGGGTGCGGTCGTAGCTGTCGTCCTGCGGGATGGCGAGGCGATATTCGAGATTCTGCAGCCGCCGGAAGAAGGCGAGGCTGCCGCGGCCGCTGATCCCGGCGGCCTGAAGATAGCGCGCGCCGGCGAGGTCGGCGCTCGATTCCTGGACCCGGCTGAAGGCGAGCAGGCGGCCGAGCGCGGCGCGCGAGCCGGCCGACAGGATCGCCATGCCGGCTTCGGGCGCGCCGGCGGCGATCGCCACCGCGCCGGCGAGCAGCGACAACAGGCTGATGCCGCCCGCTTCGCCCATCCCATCGGCCATGCGCACGGCATGACCGCCTTCGACATGGCCGAGCTCGTGGGCGATCACGCCCTGCACCTCGTTGGCGTTCGCTGCAGCGGTGATCAGCCCCGAATGGATGAAGACGCGCTGGCCGCCGGCGACGAAAGCATTGATCGATGGATCGTTGATCAGGACGATCTCGACATCCCCGGGCCGCATCCCGGCCGCCTCGATCAGCGGCTGCGACATGTCGGCGAAGAGCTGCTCGGTTTCCGCATCGCGCAGCACGGTCTGCGCCGCCACGGGCTGGACGAGCAAAAC
>JAIVHR010000246.1 GCA_020200935.1 Sphingomonadales bacterium | reverse complement strand
CTCCTGGCTCGCCTGGGCGAAGGCGCGGCTGCCCGGGCCGTCGAAGCTCAGATTGACGGTGACCTCGTTGGTCTGCTGGTCGAAGCCCTGCTGGGCGTTGGTCAGCTGATCGCCCGAGACGGTGACGCGGCGTTCGACGATGACGCAGCCCTGCCCCTGCCCCTCGACCCAGGGCAGCGCCTCGCTGCCGATCGGCGCGTCGCAATTGGCCGTGGCTTCGGGATCGCGGTTCGCCTCCATGTCGACCAGCCGGAATTCGAGCTGGGCGGTGCGGCCGAGCAGGCTCATCAGCGCATCGGGATCGTCGAGCCCGGGCACCTGGACGACGATGCGATCGTCACCCTGGCGGATGATCGTCGGCTCGCGCGTGCCGAGCTCGTCGATGCGGGTGCGGACGACTTCGGTCGCGGTTCCCACCGCATCGTCGATCGCCGCCTCGTTGCCGGAACCGGTCGGGGTGACGACGATCCTCAGCGAATCTTCATTCTGGACGCGCCAGTCGCGCTGGCCGGTCAACCCGACCGGGCTGGTCATCGCGCGCACCCGCTCCATCGCATCGTCGAGCTGGGCCTCGTCGCGCACGGTGAAGGCGATCCGGCCGCCGCTGCGCGAGATATCGCCGATCTCGATGCGCGGCTCCTGATCGGCCATCGCATCCTCGATGCGGTCCGACATGGTCTCGACGCGCTGTTCGAGAAATTCCTCGGTCTCGGCCTCGAGCAGGATATGCACGCCGCCCGAGAGATCGAGGCCGAGATTGATCGCCGGCTGTGGCAGGAAATCGGGAATATATTCGCGCTGCCGCTCGGTCAGCAGGCTGGGGATGGAGAGCAGCACGCCGGCGACGAGAAACGCCGTCAGCAACCACACTTTCCAGGGGGGGAAATCGTTGATCATCGAACGACGGGTCTAGTCGTTCGCGGCGCGCGCGGTGTTGGGATTGCGCACGTCCGACAAAGTCGCCTTCAGCGCCCGGACCTTCTGGCCGCCGCCGAGATCAACCTCGACCTCGTCGTCGGTCACCTTGGTCACCTTGCCGAGCAACCCGCCGCCGGTCACCACCCGGTCGCCCCGCTTGACCGCGGAGATCATCTCGCGATGCTCCTTCATCCGCTTTTGCTGCGGGCGGATCAGCAGGAACCAGAAGATGACGAAAATCAGCACCAGCGGCATGATGTTGATCAGGAAGCTGCCGGCACCGCCGGAGGTTGCGCCTGCGAGAACGGGAGTTGCGGACATGGGTGTTGGCCTGACGTCTGGATGGCGGAATATGCGAGCCGCACAAGAGGTGGCGCGCGCCTATCATGTAGGAGGCGCCCCCTGCAACTGCCAAGGACGGGCGGCGATTTATTTGCCGGCGTCGGTCTCGATGGATTTTCGACCCTCTTCCGTTCGTCCTGAGCGTAGTCGAAGGGCGATGGGCACACCTACCCGAGCGAAATGCCTGTCGCCCTTCGACTGCTGCCTGCGGCAGCGCTCAGGACGAACGGAGGTGGTTGGACCTCCGATATTGTGTCATCAGGCCGATAATAATGGAGGATATCATGATCATCGTCGAAGGTTGGGTGAAACTGGCATCGGGGGAAATCGACCGGCTGCGCGAACAGGCGCTCGTCATGCTCGAGGAAACGCGCAAGGAGGAAGGCTGCGTCAGCTACGCCTTTTCGGTGCCGATCGACGATCCCGACACGCTGCGGATCGCCGAGGTCTGGAACAGCCAGGAAGCGCTCGACGCCCACGGCCAGACGCCGCACATGGCCGAATTTGGCAAGAGCCTGCGCGAGGCGAAAATCCTCGAGGCGAGCCTCAAATCCTATCAGGCCGAAGAGGGCCGCACATTGCTCGGCGGATAGCCTCTTCGCACGTCACAAGGCCGTTAGGGCTGAGCCTGTCGAAGCCCGTTTCTCCGGCTGAGAGACGCCCTTCGACAAGCTCAGGGCTAACGGCCCGGATTTCCGGCATGCCATCAATCCAGCAGTTGCATGGCCGGCGCGGGAGGGCTACATGCGCGCCCTTGGTCGGGGCGTAGCGCAGCCTGGTAGCGCACCATACTGGGGGTGTGGGGGTCGCTGGTTCAAATCCAGTCGCCCCGACCATTCTTTCCTGTCTTCGCGGATTTCCAGTCTCGTCATTCCCGTCGTCGCGGGAATGACGAAAAAAGTGCATATTCTGAAGAAAGTGCAGATTCTTCTGTCCTACATATAACCAGATAGGTTATAATTCGTCCTCGTTGCCGCGAGGAGAAGAATCATGTCGCTCATTGCCGGGCTGCTCGGCCCGCTTTCCACCGTCATCGATCGGGTGCTGCCCGATCGCGCGGCGCGCGATCGCGCCAAGCTCGAATTGCTCAAGCTCGAGGGAACCCAGGCCGCCCAGTCGATCGAGGCGCAGCTTTCGGCGATCGTCGCCGAGGCGCAATCGCCCGATCCCTGGACCAGCCGCGCGCGGCCGGGCTTCCTTTATGTGATGTACGCGCTGCTGCTCTGGGCGCTGCCGATGGGGCTGATCGCCGCCGTGCGGCCCGAAGCGGCGCAGGATATCGCGGCCGGCATGCGCGCCTATCTCGACGGCATTCCCGAGTCGCTCTACGCGCTCTTCGGCACCGGCTATCTCGGCTATACCGCGGCGCGCCAGTGGGGGAAGATCAAGGGCGTCGACAAGTGACCGCTCCGATCCAGCCTCGTTTGCCCGAGCCGCCGAAGGTCACACAAGTCTCTCCACCCCCTGCAGGTGTAAAGCAGGTGTCAAGCTGTCGGCCGAAGGCCACCGTCGACCCGGTGTCCAATATGTCAGCTTAAGGTGCGCGGCATGGCGGCGCCTTTGGCCAATGCCGGCCGCAAGCCCCGCGAATTCAGGCGGCTCTCGGCGCCGAAAACATCGCCTGGCCGAGCATCGCGGCAAGCGCGTCGCGGCGATAGGGCTTGTGCACGATCAGGAACTCGCCGCCCTCGCCGCGCGCCGCCGCCTCGCTATAGCCGGTGGCCAGCAGGATCGGCAAAGTCGGCTTCTGCGCGCGGACCTTGGCGGCAAGATCGAGCCCGCTGAGCCCGGGCATGACGATATCGGAAAAGACGACGTCGAATTCCCGGCCCTGCTCCTCGAGCAGCATCAGCGCTTCCTCCGCATCGCCGGCGTGGACGATTCGGCAGCCCATATCCTCGAGCAGCGACTGGGCGAAACGCGCGACGGTGCGGCTGTCCTCGACCAGCAGAATCCGCGTTCCATGCGGCAGCTGCCCTTCGGCGATCGGCCCTTCGGCCACGCTGTTATCGCCGGGAATGCGCGGCAGATAGAGTT
>JAIVHR010000003.1 GCA_020200935.1 Sphingomonadales bacterium | reverse complement strand
CCTTGCGCGGCGTCTTCTATTCGGGACCCGACAGCCTCGGCGCGAATCCGATGCCGCTGACCCGCCAGGCGGCGGGCGGCGAATATCCCGAAATGGTCGAGAATGCGCGCTGGACGCAGGACGGGGTGGTCTTCGCCACGCTCCATGTGCCGGGTTCGGACAATGGTTTCCTGATCAATGACGAAGCGCGCGCATCGGCGGCGATGCGGCGCAACCGGGCGAACGTCGCCTGGATCGCCGAGACGTTCGAGCAGGCGATCGAGAGCGACGCCCCTGCGGTCGTGCTGGCGCTCCATGCCGGCATGTTCGTCGATGGCGAGGGCGGCGATTTCACCGGCCGGGCGGTGCGCGGCGGACGGACCGGTCCCTATGGCTGGATCGTCTTCGCGATCCGCGATCATGCCGCGCGCTTCGGCAAGCCGGTGCTGCTGATCAACGGCGATTTCCACGAATTCCTGATCGACAAGCCCTTCACGGTCTCCCGCGGCGAGGGCCAGCCGCCGCTCTACGACAATATCACCCGGCTCCAGGTCTATGGCGCGCCGCAGATCCGCGCGGTGCGGGTGACGGTCGACACCGAGACCCCCTGGGTCTTCGGCTTCGAACCGGTTTATGTGGAATAGGGACGTGCGCTCCTGCGAAAGCAGGAGCCCAGGGCGACCGACGATAACGCTTGCGGCCCTGGGCTCCTGCCTTCGCAGGAGCACTTACAGAAACAAAGCCACGCCCTGCATGCCGGTCAGCACCTGCTCCCCCCGCGTGTTCCAGACGCTCATTACCTGGCTCGAGGCGCCGGCCCTGGCATAGTCGGAGCGCGATCGGATCAGCCACCAGCCGTCGTCGGTCTCGGGCGTCGTCGTCAGCACATTGGCCTGCCAGGTCACCGAGCTGATCGGGCCGAAGCCGTCGACCAGCCGCATCGCGGCGGGCGGCAACGCATCGCCGATCAGCATCAGCTCGACCATCGGATCGATGCCGGTGCGGTCGGCGAGCCGGATCCAGCGCAGATAATCGGCCGGCCCCTGCCCGGCGATCTCTTTCACATCGGCGAATTCGAAATGCTGGAGGAAGGACAGCGTCTTTGCCCGGCTCGTCGCCTTGGCCGTGTCGGGCGGCGGGACGTCGGGATAATCGGGCGCGACATGGTCGATCGAGGATTCTCGCTCCTCCATGCAGACGAACAGCGTCCTGAGGCCGAGCGGCCAGTCGCCGTCCTTCTCGAAATGGATGTCGCTCTGGATGAAGCTCGCGGTGCGCCCGCGCCGCAGCGGCTCGACGGTGACGCGGATATCGCCCGCTATCGGCCCGACAAAGGCGATCTGGGCGGAGCGCAGCGGCGGCAAATGCTGCAGCTTTTGCTGCGCAGCATGAAGCGCGATCGCGGCGGATAATCCGCCATAGGCCGTGCGGCCCTGCAGCCAATCGGGCGAGACATGGCCGGTGAAGGCGTCGCCGTCTTCGGTCAGCGAAGCGAGGAGGTCGGGGAGGTTCAATTCGCGTGCTCCTGCGAAAGCAGGAGCCCAGGGCCGCAAGCGATGTCTTTGGCCGCCTGCCTTCGCAGAAGCACTAAAGGATTTCCGCCAAGTCGCGCCATTGGGGATTGGTCTCCTCGATCAATTCCAATTTCCATGCTCGCTTCCATTTTTTCATTTGGCGCTCGCAATTGCGCGCATCCTGAATGTCGTCAAAGGCTTCGTACCAAACCAGCCTCTTGCATCCATGCTTCTTGCTGAAGCCCTCGATCAGCCCATTGCGATGTTCATAGGCGCGCTTCGGCAGGTTGTTGGTCATTCCGAGATAGGTCGTGCCGTTCGGCTTGTTCGCCATCAGATACACAAAGCCCGGTCTCGACATCATGCAGCGTACTCCCGCGAAAGCAGGAGCATTGAACCACGAGCGATTCCCATGACCGCCCTGGGCTCCTGCTTTCGCAGGAGCACGCGAGGGACATACGGGATCATGACCGCTCCGGCCGCGGAATACCCGCCGCGATCTCCTCCGCTTTCTCGAACAGCGCCGGATCGATCTCGAGCCCGCTCGCGCCGGCATTCTCCTCGAGCTGATCGGGGCGGCTCGCGCCGACGATCGCCGAGGCGACGTTGGGTTGGCGCAGCACCCAGGCGAGCGCGAACTGGGTCAGGCTGACGCCGGCTTCGTCGGCCAGCGGCTTCATCCGGTCGACGGCGCGGATCACTTCGGGGCGCAGCCAGCCGTCGATGAAGCTGTTCATCTCGTCATTCGCCGCGCGGCTGTCGGGCGGCGGCGGGGCGTCGGCGTCGTATTTGCCGGTCAGCACGCCCTGCGCCAGCGGCGACCAGACGATCTGCGATATGCCGTTCGCGGCTGAGAGCGGGATCACCTCCTTTTCGGGCCGCCGCCAGAGGATCGAATATTGCGGCTGGCTCGAAACGAATTTCTCGACCTCCGGGACGAGGTCGAGCGCGTCGCGGATATTCCGCGGCGACCATTCGGAAAAGCCGAGATAGCGGACCTTGCCCGATTTCACCGCCGCCGTCAGCGCCGCCATCGTTTCCTCGAGCGGGGTGTCGGGATCGTATCGGTGGCACTGATAGAGATCGACATGGTCGGTCTGCAGCCGGGCAAGCGAATCATCGAGCTGCTTCTCGATCTGCTCACGCGAGAGGCCCTGATTGCCGCCGCCCATATCGCCCCAGAGTTTGGTGGCGAGGATGTAGCTGTCGCGCGGATGGGGCCTCAGCGCCTCGCCGAGCACCGTCTCCGATGCGCCGCGGCCATAGACATTGGCGGTGTCGAAGAAGTTGATTTCGAGATCGAAGGCCTTGTCGACGATGTCGATCGCGGTCTGTTTCTCGATCCCGACCCCGGTGGTGAGCCAGGTGCCGAGCGAGATTTCCGAAACATTGAGGTCGCTCGATCCGAGCTGGCGGTATTTCATGTTTGGCTCCTTCTTGTGCTCCTGCGAAAGCAGGAGCCTAGGCGGCTGGGGACGTCGCTTGCGGCTCTGAGCTCCTGCTTTCGCAGGAGCGCCCAACGCTACAAATCCTTCCCCTTCCTTCGCGAACTCCCGACATCGAGATGCGATCCGGCGTCGGCGATGATCGCCTGTCCCGTCACGTGGCGCGAAACGTCGTCGAGCAGCGGCACGATCATGTCGGCGATATCTTCGGCGGTGCCGGCGCGGCGCAGCGGGGTGGTCTCCTCGAAATGTTTGTCGAGCGCGGCCTTGCCCTCTTCGCCCAATCGATTGGTGAACCAGCCGGTGCCGACATAGCCGGGGCTCACCGCATTGACGCGGATCTCGGGCGCCAGCGCGCGGGCGAGCGAATAGGTCATCGTGATCAGCGCGCCCTTCGATGCCGCATAGGCGACCGAGGAGCCGATCCCGTAATGGCCGGCGACCGAAGTCACGTTGACCACCGCGCCCTGGCCGCTCGCCCGCATCGAAGGCGCGACGGCGCGGATCATCTCGTAGGCGGCGACGACATTGAGCCGGTAGAGCGAGAGGAAATCGTCGGCATCGAGTGCATCGAGATCCTCGTGATTGGCGAATTTGGTCGTCCCGGCATTGTTGACCAGCAGATCGACGCGCCCCCATTTGCCGAGCGTAGCCTCGGCGAGTTCGCCCGCCTGCCCGGCCGCGAGATCGGCCTGGACGGCAATCGCATTCTCGCCGATCTCGTCGCGCAATTCCTCGGCGAGATCCTTGCTCGATGCATAGTTGATCGCGACCTTCGCGCCGCGCCTGGCCAACGCCTTGACCGTCGCCGCGCCAATGCCCTGGCTGCCGCCGGTGACGATCGCCACCTTGTCCTCGAAAAAGTCCGCCATCGTTACACCGCCGCCTGTTTGGGAAGTTGCCGGGTGACCGGGTGCGATGAGGAGAGCCCGCCATCGACCGCGATCGCCTGTCCGTTGACATAGCTCGCATCGTCGGAGGCGAGAAAGCAGACGGCGCCGGCGAGCTCCTCGGGCTGGCCCGCGCGTTTGAGCGGGTTGAGCTGCCCGACCTTGTCCATCTTGCCGGCCTCGCGCGCATATTCGAACACCCGGCTCGTCATGCCGGTCTCGATCAGCCCCGGGCAGACCGCGTTGATGCGCACGCCGCTGCCGGTCATTTGCTGGGCGGCGGTCTTGACGAGATTGATGACGCCGGCCTTCGAAGCTGAATAGCTCGACGGCCCGGCGCCCGATCGGATGCCGGCGACCGAAGCGGTGCAGATAATCGCCCCGCCGCCGCACTCCTCGATGCGCGGCGCGGCATATTTGATCATCAGGAACGGGCCGATCAGGTTGACGCGCAGCACCTCGGCCCAGTTTTCGGCATCGCTGTCGAACAGCCCGCCCTGCAACCCGCCGGTGATACCGGCATTGGCGAAGGCGATGTCGAGCCCGCCATGCTCGGCGACCGCCCGTTCGACCAGCGCCTTGACGTCGGCCTCGCTGCCCGCATCCATCTCGACGCCGATCGCGATGCCGCCTTCCGCGGTGATCGCCTCGACCGTCTCATGGACGCTCGCCGCCTTGTCGGCGCAGACGACCTTGCCGCCTTCGGCTGCGAAACGCACGGCCGTCGCGCGGCCGATGCCCGAGGCGGCGCCGGTGACGATGATCGACTTGTCTTTGAACCGGTTCATTATTGTCTCCTCAACAGGTCGCGCCGCCATCGACGATAATCGTCTGGCCGGTCATGAAGCTCGCCGCCGGCGAGGCCAGATAGACGGCGGCGCCGGCGAGTTCGTGCGGCTCGCCGATCCGGCCCAGCGGCATGCCGCGGCTCGCCGCCTTTTCGCGCTCGGGATCCTCCCACAACGCGCGGGCGAAATCGGTCCGCACGAGCCCCGGCGCGATGCAGTTTACACGCACATTGTCGGGCCCGAATTCCTTGGCGAGGTTGCGCGCGAGCTGGAGGTCGGCGGCCTTGGAGATGCAATAGGCGCCGATCTCGGCCGATCCGCGCAGGCCCCCGATCGAGGAGACGAGGATGATCGAGCCCTCCCTGCGCTCGCGCATCTCGGGCGCGACCATCTGGATCAGCCAGTGGTTGGAGACGATATTGTTGTCGAGGATCTTGCGGAACTGATCGTCCTCCATCCCGGCCATCGGCCCGTAATAGGGGTTCGAGGCGGCGTTGCAGACGAGGATGTCGACCCGGCCGAAGGCCTTGCGCGTCGCGTCGACGAGATTCTGCAGCTCTTCCTTCGAGGAGATATTGGCCGGCACCGAGATCGCCGTGCCCTCGCCGTATTTGCCGTTGATGTCGGCGGCGACCTCGTCGCAGGGCGCCTGCTTGCGGCTCGATATGACGACCTTCGCGCCATGCTCGGCCATCTCCTCGGCGATCGCCTTGCCGATCCCGCGCGAGGAACCGGTGATGATCGCAACCTTCCCGGTCAGATCGAATTGGGACATGGTTTCTCCTGTTTTCTCTTGTGTTCCTGCGAAAGCAGGAACCCAGGGCCACGGGCGACATTGCTTGCCGCCCTGGGCTCCTGCGTTCGCAGGAGCACATAAGGTGCTCAGCCCGGCGCCCCGGCCTTCCTCGCGAATTCCCACGCCATCTTCGCCAGATCGGGCACGCGTTTCGCCCGCTCCTCGGCCTCGGCCGACGATGCCGTTCCGTCGAGCCAGCGTTTCTTGATGCCCTGCAGGATGCTGGTCAGCCGAAAGACGTTGTAGGCGAAATACCATTCGAGCTCGGGAACGCCGTCGCGCTCGGTCAGCTCGCAATAGAGCGCCGTCGCCTCGTCGAGCGTCGGGATGCCGAGTTCGGGCAGGTCGACCGTCGCCAGACTCGAGGCGCTCGCCCCCGCCATCACCCAGTTGATCGCCAGATAGGTGAAGTCGGCGAGCGGATCGCCGAGCGTCGAGAGCTCCCAGTCGATCACCGCCGCCACCTCGGGCCGGTCGGGCGCGAAGATCATGTTGTCGAGCCGGTAATCGCCATGGATGACCGCGATCCGCGTCTGTTCGGGCAGCGTCGTCGGCAGCCACTCGATCAGTCTCTCCATCTCGGGCAGCTCGTCGGTCTCCGAGCGGCGATATTGCTTGGTCCAGGTGTTGATCTGGCGCTCGAAATAATTGCCGGTCTTGCCGTGGTGCTCGAGCCCGATCGCGCGATGATCGATCGCGTGCAGCCTGGCGAGCGTGCCGATCATCGAATTGTATATCGCGCGGCGCTCGGCGGGCTCCTGCTCGGGCAATGTGCCGTCCCAGAAGGTGCGGCCCTCGACCATCTCCATGATATAGAAATCGGCGCCGATGACAGCCTCGTCCTGGCATAGCGCATAAGGCCGGGCGACCGGAAAGCCGGTCGGGTGGAGCGCGGCGATCGCGCGATATTCGCGCTCGACCTGATGGGCGCTGGGCAGGATCGGGCCGAAGGGCTTGCGGCGCAGCACATAGGCCTTCCCGGCCTCATCCTCGATCCGGTAGGTCGGGTTCGATTGGCCGCCGGCGAATTTGGTGTAGCTCCGGAGGCCGTGAAAACCCTCGACATGCTCGCGCATCCAGGCGTCGAGCGTGTCTTCGGCGAGCCGGTCCTTCTCGCCCACCCCCTCGGCCCTGATCGCCTTTTCGCCCATCCGCGGCCCTTTCCGTTTGCGTCAACGCGTAACCCGCGCGGTACGGGGAGTCGAGTGGCCAAGCTCCATGCTGCCGGGGCCATACAGAAACTCCGTTCGTCCTGAGCCTGTCGAAGGGCGGGCCACAAGCGACAACGCCTGTGGCTCGCCGTTGACCTGCGGTCGCCTTCGGCACGACTGCTGCCTTCGGCAGCGCTCAGGACGAACGGGGTGCTTTATTGCGCGCCGGCCATCAACGTATCGCGTATTGATTCGCTCGCTGCCTCTTGTGTTCGGCACCGTGACCGCATTAGCTTCGCATCAACATGCGGTTAACCATGAGTCTCTTGCCGGCCCTGCGCCTGTTCCGCTGGCTGCTGGCGCCCCTGTTGCTGCTCGTCGCCGCGCCGGTGCAGGCCGATTGGCTGGCGCTCGACGAGGTGGTGGCGACGCCCGAATCGCAAGGGCCGATCCATCTCCAGCGATCGGCGCTCGAAGCCGCTCTCGCCACCGAGCGCGATCCGCGCCGTCGGGCGATCCTGCGCGCCAATCTCGATCGCTGGCGCGCGCTGCCGGGCCGGCTCGGGCGGCGGCATATCTTCGTCAACGCCGCCTCGCAGCAGGTCGAGCTCTGGGAAGACGGCCGGCTCGCCGGGCGCTGGGCGGCGATCGTCGGCACCCCGCGCACCCCGACGCCGAGCTTCAGCGCCGAGGTCTCCGGGGTCAATCTCAATCCCTGGTGGTACATCCCCCAGAGCATCGTCCGCGAAAGCGTCGGCGCTTTGGTGCGCAACCGGCCCGCGGAAGCGCAGCGGCTCGGCTATGTCGTCTCGGACGGCGGCTACCGCCAGCGGCCGGGCCCGTCGAACGCGCTTGGGCGGATGAAGCTCGTCATGCCCAACAATCACGCCGTCTTTCTTCATGACACGCCCTCGCGGCGGCTGTTCGCCGAGGAGCAGCGCGCCTACAGCCATGGCTGCATCCGCGTCGAGGATGCGATGGGCTTCGCCGCCGTTTTGCTCGGCACCGACAAATCCTCGCTCGAGGCCGAGCGCGCCGACGGCCGCACCCGCACCGTCCCGCTCGCCGAGCCGGTCCCCGTCCATATCGGCTATTTCACCGCCGTCGCCGATGCGGCGGGTGGAGTGCGCTATCTCGACGATATTTACGGCCGCGACGGCTAGCTGATCGGTGCCGGCTTTCTGCCGACCGGCGGCGCGCGGCCGATCAGCCGCACGTCATATTTGAGCAACCCGAAGGGCTCGCCGCGGATCGCTTCGAACTCGGCGCGCATCGCCTGGCGCACCGACTGGTCCTCGGCGTTGGTCGCCGCGCCGCCATGGATCTGGTGGAAGGTGCCCTCGCCGATGATCATCCAGGGCGCCTCGCGATTGGCGATGATCGCTCGCTGCCAGAAATCGATATTGACGTAGCCGCCTCCCGGCGAGGCGAAACGCACGTCGAGCCCGCCGAGCTCGTTCCAGAGCGTGCGCGGCAGGAACAGCGCGTTGCTCTCGGCGATCGGCCTGAACCAGCCGCCCTTGGACGAGCCGGCGAAGACCGAAATATCGAACAATCGGTATCCGTTGCGGCGCCAGGGAATGCCGGCGAGCAGCCGGTCTTCCTCGGCCCGGTCGTAGCCCTCGGCCATCGCCCGGTGCTGGATGTCGGGGCCGAGATGGAAGCCGTAAGTCCCGACCAGCCCGTCGGGAGCGAGCCGGAACGCCTCGGCGGCCCAGCGCAGCAGCCCCGGCGACGCCATCCGCGCGCCGTCTATGACCAGCCCGATATAGGGCGCGTCGCCATCCCCCACCGCGGCGTTGATCGCCGCCGCCGGCGAAGGCGATGCCCCGGCGATGCGCCGGACGGCGAGATTGGGCGCGAGCCTGCCCAGCGTCCCCGCGTCGACGGGTTCGGGCGAGCCATTGTCGACCAGCGTGATGCGATATTCGATCCGCCCATCGCTCTGCTGCTGGAAGGCGGGCGCCCATGTCTCGATCGTGCGCGGCAGTTCGCGCGCCATGTCATAGGCGCCGATGACGAGGTCCATACGGATCGGTTGCGGCATGCGCCGAGGCAAAGACGATTGCGCGCTGCGATGCAAGCCGTCGGCGTTCGGCGATCGGTGCATGATTGCGTCGCGCGCGATTTGCTGCCATCTCGCCGCGCGAGACGGGAGATGGGGTTAACATGGACTATCTTGAATGCCTTCGGCTGACGCATGCGGCGCTCGAGCCGCGGACCTATTGCGAGATCGGCTGCTGGTACGGACCGAGCCTGGCGGTTTCGCGTTCGCCGACCATCGCCATCGACCCCAAGCCGCATATCGCCTTCCAGATCGAGGCGCCGACGCGGATCTACAAAATGACCAGCGACGAGTTCTTCGAACAATATGACATCACCGAATTGTTCGGCGAGCCGATCGATTTCGGCTTTGTCGACGGCATGCATCTGGTCGAGTTCGCGCTGCGCGACTTCATCAACATGGAGCGCAACGCGCATCCCGGCGGGGTTATCGCGATCGACGACATCCTGCCGGCCGACATGGCCTATACCGGGCGCAAACAGGGCCAGGGCGCCTGGACCGGAGACGTCTACCGGCTGCTGCCGATCCTCGCCGAATATCGGCCCGATTTGCGGATTGATGTCTATGACGTCGAGATCAAGGGCTTCTGCCTGGTCTCCAATCTCGACCCCGATTCGCGGGTGCTCGAGGAGGCGATGGCCGAGATCGAACAGGCGATCGAACAGGGCCGCTGGAAATTCGAGACGCTCGAGCAACTGCGCGACGCGCTCGGCCCCAAGCCCGCCGAAGCGCTCGCCGGGGATCTCGCCGAGCTCGCCCGGAGGCGCGAGAGTGCCGAATCGGCCGCCGCCGCCGAATAACCGAGGCTAACGCTTGGGCGTGCGTGCCGCGAGGGTGCGCGATGCGTGGAGTATGCCGGGGCGGAATTCGCGGATCGGATAGCTGATCATCAGCGGCGTGCGGCCCGAGATCGCGAAATCCTCGCCGCGAATCTCGCGATATTGCCTGCGATATTTCTCGACCTCGCTCGGCCCTTCGGCCTGCGGCCGGTTCGACATCACCCCGCCATGCATCTGGTGGAAGGTGCCCTCGCCGAAGATGGTGAAGAGCTGGCTGCCGGGAAGATCGCAGCCGCGTTTGTAGAAATCGAGATTGACCATGCCGCCGCCGGGAATGTCGAAGCGCTCGTCGAAGCCCGCCATCTCGTCGAACAGATCCTTCGACAGGAACACCATGTTGCTTTCGCCGATCGGCCCGGCGCCGGCGCTCTGGCAGGTCGAGGCGAGCGCGCTGATCTCGAACAATCGATAGCCGTTGGTGCGCCAGCCGATACCCTCGAGCAGCCCGTCCTCGACTTGTTGGGTATAACCCTCGGTCACCGATTCGGTCTGCGATTTGGGGCCGAGATGGAAAGAGATGGTGCCGACGAAAGCGCGATCGAACTGTTCGAGCAGCCCGAGCGCCTGGCCTAGCATTCCCGGCGAGACGATCCGCGCCCCGTCGATCATGATGCCGAGATGCCTGCCCCGCGCCATCGCCGCGCCCACATTGATCGCATTGGCGGGAGAGGGCGAGGCGTCGGCGATATAATGATAGCGGAAATTGGGCCCGAAAGCCTCGACCTCCTCGGCGCTGAGCGCGTCGGAGGAGCCGTTCTCGACGACGATCACCTCGTAATCACCCGGGTCGATGCAGCGCTGGAATTCGGTGGTCAGGCTGAACAATGTGCGCGGAACCTCGCGGCGCATATTGTAGGCGACGACGATCACCGACAGCTTGAATTCGGGCTCGGCGGATTTGCGGCGCCAGATCATGCGGCAACCTCCTTGAGCGCCTCATAAAGCGCGGCGATCTCCGGCGGCAACTCCATCACCTCGAATTCGGTCCGGTTGCGCATCGCCTCCTCGAAAAAGCGGAAACCCCCCGCGGGCGGGGTCAGCTCCAGCTCGGCGCAGGCATCGATCAGCGCCGCGCGATAACGCTCGCCGGGCCAGTCGAAATCGATCAGCGGGAAGCGCGCCTCGCGATGCAGCGCGAGCAGTCGGCGGTTATAGCGCTGCCAGGTCGCAAAGCCGTCGCGCGCGGCGAGATCCTCGCGCCGGGCGAGCGAGCGGACGACGGCGCGCGGATCGCGGAAGGTGCCGATAAAGCGCAGTTCCGGCAGCGCCTCGCGCCAGATATCGAGCGCGAACAGGCTGCGCGGATCCTTGAAGCCCCAGACCCTGTCCGCCGGATAGCCCGCGATCAGCGCGTCGCGCCGGGCGCGGTGCTCTTCGTCGAGCGCGATCGCTTCGGGCGGATCGTCCCAGCTGCCGCCGTTGGCCGCGAATAGGGATTCATGGAATTCCATGATCGGCTTGCGCTCGTTGTTGCCCTTCTGATTGTGCTTGGCCCAGCGGATGACGTCGCCAAGCCACAGCCCCGCCTCCTCGAGACAGCCGGCAAGACAGCTCGTGCCGCTGCGATGCATGCCGAGAATGAGGATCGGGGCGGGACCCGCGGAGGCGGCGTTCATGGGGACGGGGCTTTAGCGGGTTGGGGGGCGGGGGCAAGTGGGTGGAGCTTCGCTAACGCTCAAGAGCTTCGCTCTATCCGCAAATTTGGTCGGGGAGAGAGGATTCGAACCT
>JAIVHR010000245.1 GCA_020200935.1 Sphingomonadales bacterium | reverse complement strand
GGATCCAGAGCCGGAAGCGACTGGGCATGCTGCTCTGGATGCCGGATCAAGTCCGGCATGACGGAGGTGCCACCAAGGCGGGAAAGATCCTAAGAGCAAAGGCATGACCGACCGGCCGCATCTCCTGCTCGTCGAGGATGAGCGCGCGATCCGCGAAGCGCTGGGCGAGTTCCTCTCGCGCAGCGGCTATCGCGTGTCGGAGGTGTCGGATGCGGCACAGGCGCGCGAGGCGCTCGCCGGCCATGCGATCGATTGCGTGATCTGCGACATCATGATGCCGGGCGAGGACGGGCTCAGCCTGACCCGCCATATTCGCGAGACGAGCGAGATCCCGGTGATCCTCTTGACCGCGCGCGCCGAGGAGACCGACCGCATCGTCGGCCTCGAAATGGGCGCCGACGATTATGTCGTCAAACCCTTCTCGCCGCGCGAGCTCGCCGCGCGGGTCAAGGTGATATTGCGCCGCGCCGGCGGCAATGGCGGGCGCCGGATCGCGCCCGACCGTCAGCGCTATCTCTTCGCCGACTGGACGCTCGACGCCGCCGAGCGCGTGCTGATCGATGCCGACGGCGTGCGCGTCGCGCTCTCGACCGGCGAGTTCCGGCTGCTGCTGGCGCTCGTCACCCACCCCCGCCAGGTGCTGTCGCGCGACCAGCTGCTCGACCTGACCCAGGGTCGCGAGGCGGCGCCCTTCGACCGGGCAATCGACAATCAGATCAGCCGCTTGCGCAAGAAGGTTGAGAATGATTCGAGGAACCCCGCGCTGATCAAGACCGTCTGGGGCGGCGGCTATACCTTCGCCGGCGAGGTCACCAAGGCATGAGGCGGTTGTGGCCAAGGAGCCTGCTCGGCCAGCTCATGCTGATCGTCGCGCTCGCCGTGCTCTTCGCGCAGGCGATCAATTTCGCGTTGCATTATACCGCCGGCGAGCGGCTGCGCTTCGCCGAGGCCGCGGCGCCGCTGGTGGTGCGCATCGCCGAGGCCGAGGAACGCGGCGCCGCCGAAGCACCCGAACGCCGCCGCGGGCCGCGCCGCCGCTTCTTCCGCGTCGAGGCGCGGAGCGCCGTCGCCAGCGAGGATCGCTACCGCATCGCCGCGATCGAGCGGCGGCTGCGGCGCGCGGTCGAGAGCGAGGGGCTCGGCGAGCGGGCTATCGAGGTCGGCCGCGCCGACGCCGAGGCCGAGCGCTTTCGCGATTTTCGCGAGCGCCGTTTCGGGCGCCACGCGGGCGAACGTCGGGGCGAGTTCTATCGCGTCGCGGTGCCGCTCGAGGACGGGCGCTGGCTCAATGGCTGGCTGCGGCTGCGGCCGCATAATTTCGGCGCGGTCGGGCTGATCCTCGCCCATACCATCGTGCTCTATCTGATCGTGCTGCTCGCCGTCTGGTGGTTCGCGCGGCGCGTGTCGCGCCCGCTCGACGCGCTGACCCGCTCGGCCGAGAATTTCGAGGAGAGCGCGCCGGTCGAGCCGCTCGAGCCCAGCGGTCCGTCCGACGTCGCGCGGCTGACCGTCGCCTATAATACGATGCGCGATCGGATCGCCGCGATGCTCGCCGAGAAGGATCACATGCTCGGCGCGATCGGGCATGATCTGAGGACTCCGCTCGCCGCGCTGCGCATCCGCGCCGAGAATGTCGAGGATGCAACCGAGCGGACGCGGATGATCGAGACGATCGAGGATATGAACGAGACGCTCGAGGACATCCTCTCGCTCGCCCGGCTGGGGCGCGCGGGCGCCAGGGCCGAAGCGCTCGACCTGACCGCACTGGTCGACAGCGCGATCGAGGATTTTCGCGATGTCGGCGAGGATGTCGAGCTGGCGGATGGGGAACGCATCGTCGTTCAGGGCCGCGCCAATCTGCTCAAACGCGCGATCCGCAACCTGATCGGCAATGCCGTGCGCTATGGCGAGCGGGCGCGGGTCGCGGTGCGGAGGGAGGCGGGGCAGGCGCTGATCGAGATCGCCGACGAGGGGCCGGGCATCGATGCAGCCGATCTCGAACGCGTCTTCGAACCCTTCGCCCGGCTCGAGGGATCGCGCAACCGCGAGCGCGGCGGGACCGGCCTCGGCCTCGCGCTGGCCCGCGCAATCGTCCGCGATCATGGCGGCGCGCTGACGCTGGAAAATGGGGAGGAGGGGGGATTATTGGCGGTGGTGGCGCTGCCGATGGAGGGATAGAAAGCCCTCCCCCTTGATGGGGGAGGGTTGGGTGGGGGTGACCTATCGGTTGGCGTTAGGCCAGCTGGCGGCAGAGCGAGCCGATAGATCACCCCACCCCCGGCCCCTCCCCATCAAGGGGAGGGGAGAAGCACCTGGCCTCCGTTCGTCCTGAGCTTGTCGAAGGGCGATGGGCACTCCGCTCGATGGCCCCGCGTCCTCGCCCTTCGACTTCGCTCAGGACGAACGGATGGGGTGTTCTATTGCCGAGAGCGAATCGGGAGGAGGGGGGATTGGTGGCGGTGGTTTCCTTGCCGATGGCGCGATAGAAAGCCCTCCCCCTTGATGGGGGAGGAGCGAGACTTGGCGGGCCGTAAGCGAAGCGCCGGGCCGCCTAGTCGCAGCGGTGGGGGTGATCTCTCGGTTGAGCACTTCGCTAGCCGGGGATAGCGCAGGTTGAGAGATCACCCCACCCCCGACCCAGCGTCGGGTTAACAGCGCCCCGCGCTGTTAAGGCCATGCCGGGGGCATGGCCGACCCGACGCTCCATCAAGGGGAGGGGAGAAGTGCATCCCAACCGGCAGGGGGTCTCTAGCCCCGATCGCGATCGCCGCGTAAAGGGCCGGCATGAGCGATTCCCCATGGCAAGCGATCGAAGCGGCGGAGCGGCCGACCCTGACCGAACTATTCGCGCGCGACCCCGACCGGCTCGGCCTGCTGACGCTCGAAGCCGCGGGTCTCTATTTCGACTGGTCGAAGACGCATCTCGATGCCGGACTGCTCGACGCCTTCGAGAAACTCGCCGACGCGCGGGACCTCGTCGGCAAGCGCGGCGCGCTGTTCGCCGGCGATATCGTCAATCCGAGCGAGGGCCGGGCGGCCGAGCATACCGCCGAGCGCGGCCACGGCGATGCCGACAGCGTCGCCCGCGCCAAGCAATTGCGCGGCCGCATGCGGGCGCTGGTCGATGCGGTCGAGGCCGGCGCCTTCGGCGCGATCCGCCATGTGCTCCATCTCGGCATCGGCGGCTCGGCATTGGGCCCCGAGCTCGTCATCGATGCGCTGGGCGCCGATGGCGGGCCCTATGAGACGGCGATCGTCTCGAATGTCGACGGCATCGCGCTCGAACGCGCGACGCGCCGCTTCGACCCGAACCACACC
>JAIVHR010000002.1:13499-17377 GCA_020200935.1 Sphingomonadales bacterium | reverse complement strand
TGCCCCAGGCGATCTTCGTCGGCTTCCAGGGGGGCGAGGAGTTGGGGCGCGCGGTCGCCTCGATGGACTTGCTGTTCAACCCGAGCGTCACCGAAACCTTCGGCAATGTGACCCTGGAGGCGATGGCGGCGGGATTGCCGGTGGTCGCGGCACGCGCGACGGGCAGCCAGAGCCTGGTCGAGGACGGCGTCACGGGCCGGCTGATCCGGCCGGGCGCGATCCGGCTGTTCGCCGATGCGCTCCAGCATTATTGCGAGAATCCCGACGCCCGCGCCGTCTCCGGTCGTGCCGGCTGCGAGGCGAGCGCGCGCTACGGCTGGGACGCGGTCAATCGGGCGCTGGTCAACGGCTATCTGCGGGTCATCCGCCAGCATCGCAGCGGCGAACCCAATCCGCCGCGGACGCGCGTGCCTTAGACGTAACAGCCCCACCCCAACCCCTCCCCTGAAGGGGAGGGGCTTGGTTGGTCAGAGCTTCTCGATCCGCTGGGCGGCGTCGTCGAGAATGTCGGTGACCTCGCGGATCAGTTCATCGTCGATGCCCTTGGCCGACAATCGATGACCGAGCACGGCGAAGAGGTTGCCCATCGCCCGCTTGATCGTCGCGCTCTCCTGCCGCCGTCCGCGCTCGCCATAGCGCGCCAGCCGCATCATCAGCGCATCGACCTCGTCGGCCTTTTCTTCGAGCTCGGCCTTGCCGTCCTTGGTGATTTCGAAGGCCTTGCGGTTGCCGTCGCTGTCGATCGCTTCGATCAACCCGCTATCCTCGAGCAGGCTCAAGGTCGGGTAGATCACGCCGGCGCTGGGGACATACTCGCCGCCGGTCAGCTCCTCGATCGCGCGGATCAGATCGTAGCCGTGGCGCGGCTCTTCCTCAATCAGCTTGAGGATCACCAGCCTGAGCTCGCCGCTGTCGAACATGCGCTTGCTGCGACGGCCGCCGCCACGGCCGCGGCTCCCCGAATCCCAGTTGCCGAAATCCGCGCCCCAGGGGCCGAACTTCATCGACAACAACGCTTCGGGAATGCCCATGCCGCGCCAGTCGACGCGGCTGCTTCTGTGTCTGCGTGTCATTGGCGTTAGTCTCCTGAACCTTGGCCGAGATGTATTAAGATATATCTTAGATATATTGTCAAGCCCGAATTTCAATCGGCATCGCCGGGTTTTTTCGCTAGGCTCGGAGGATGGCCGATCTATTCGCTCCCGGAGAAGAGGAACAAGCGGAGCCGGCAGCCGACGAAGGCGCGCCGCTCGCCGATCGGCTGCGGCCGCGCTCGCTCGAAGACATCGTCGGGCAGCAGCATCTGACCGGCCCCGACGGGGCGATCGGACGGATGGTCGCGGCGGGCAAGCTCGCCTCGATCGTCTTCTGGGGCCCGCCCGGGACCGGCAAGACGACGATCGCCCGGCTCCTCGCCGATGCCGTCGGCATGCGCTTCGTTGCGATCTCGGCGGTGTTCTCGGGTGTTGCCGACCTCAAAAAGGCCTTCGCCGAGGCGCGCAAGATGGCGGGCGCCGGCCAGCGTACGCTGCTGCTGGTCGACGAGATCCACCGCTTCAATCGCGCCCAGCAGGACGGCTTTCTCCCCTATGTCGAGGACGGGACGATCACGCTGGTCGGCGCGACGACGGAAAATCCGAGCTTCGAGCTCAACGCCGCCTTGCTCAGCCGCGCCCAGGTGCTGATCCTCAATCGCCTCGACGCGGCGGCGCTCGAGACATTGCTCACCCGCGCCGAGGAGCATGAAGGCCGCCCCCTCCCCGTCATCCCCGAAGCGCGCGAGGCGCTGATCGCCAGCGCCGACGGCGACGGCCGCTTCCTCCTCAACCAGGCCGAAACGCTGTTTTCGGTCGATCTGGAGCAGCCGCTGGACCCTGGCGAACTCGCCGATCTGCTCCACCGCCGGATGCCGGTCTACGACAAGGATCGCGACGGCCATTACAACCTCATCTCGGCGCTGCACAAATCGCTGCGCGGATCGGATCCGCAGGCATCGCTCTATTATCTCGCGCGCATGCTCGTCGCCGGCGAGGAACCGCTCTATGTCTTGCGTCGGATCGTCCGCTTCGCCAGCGAGGATATCGGCCTCGCCGACCCGCAGGCGCTGGCCCAGTGCCTCGCGGCCAAGGATGCCTATGAATTTCTCGGCAGCCCCGAGGGCGAGCTCGCCATCGCCCAGGCCTGCCTCTATTGCGCCACCGCGCCCAAATCGAACGCCGCCTACCGGGCGCAGAAGGCGGCGTGGAAATCGGCCGGGGAAACCGGCTCGCTGATGCCGCCCAAATCGATCCTCAACGCCCCGACGCGGCTGATGAAGGAGACCGGCTACGGCAAGGGCTACGCCTACGACCATGACGCCGAGGAGGGTTTCAGCGGCGCCGACTATTGGCCCGAGGAGATGGAGGCAGAGGATTATTATCGGCCCGTCGACCGCGGTTTCGAGCGCAAGATCGCCGAACGGCTCGATTATTGGGCGAAGCTGCGCGCCGATCTGCGCAAGAACCGCTAACAGCGATCCGCCGGAGCCAACTGGCCCACCCGGTCGATCTCTGCTAGTTTCGCCCGATAAGGGCATGATTTGCCCGATCAAACAGGGGAACAGCCATGCAAATAGGCAATTATCGCTTCAGCGAGCAGCTGGCGATGGAATGGGGCGAGAGGATCCTGATCGCGATCGCCATCCTTATCGTCACCTGGGCGCTGGCAAAGGCCTCCAAATGGGCCTTCGCCAAGCTCGTCGACAATGTGAAATTCCTGCAGCGCGACACGGCGAACGGCAATTCCGTCGGCGAATCGCTCGGCACGATCGTCAGCCTGCTGATCTGGCTGTTCGGCCTGCTCGCGATATTGCAGGTCTTCCAGCTGACCGGCGTCAGCGAACCGGTGACGACACTTCTCAACAATATCATGGCCTTCATTCCGGGACTGATCGGCGCGGCGCTGGTATTCTTTCTCGGTCTCGTCATCGCCCGGATCGCCCGCGACCTGACCGTCACCACCCTGCAGACCGTCGATCTCGACAAATGGGCCCAGCGCGGCGGCGTCGACGAGATGACCGGCAGCACGGCGATCAGCCGCACCATCGGCACCATCGTCTATGTCGTGATCGTCGTATTCTTCGCGATCGCCGCGCTCAACATACTGTCGATCGACGCGATATCCGATCCCGCGACGCGGATGCTCGGCATGATCCTTGAAGCGATTCCGCGGATCATCGGCGCGGCGATCATTCTCGGCCTCGGCTATCTGATCTCGCGCTTCGTCGTGCAGATCCTGATGGAGGTCCTGCCGGGGCTCGGCGTCGACCGGGCGCTTGGCGCAATGGAGATCATTCCCGAAGGAACCCGGGCCTCCTCGATCATCGCCCGCGTCGCCCAGATCGCGATCATCCTGTTCTTCGCGATCGCGGCGACCCGACTGCTCGAATTCCCCGAGTTGACCGCCATCCTCGACGAGATACTCGAGCTCGGCGGACGGGTGATCTTCGGCGCGGTGGTGATCGCCTTCGGCTTCCTGATCGCCAATCTGCTCGCCCGGGTCATCGCCGGCACCGACGATACGGCGCTCGCGCCCAACATCGTCCGCTATGCGACGATCATCCTCTTCGTCTTCATGGGCCTCCAGTTCATGGGCGTCGGCGAGGAAATCGTCGAGCTGGCCTTCGGCGCGCTGGTGATCGGCGCCGCGGTGGCGGCCGCGCTGGCCTTCGGGCTCGGCGGCCGGGATCCGGCGAAGCGCATCCTGCAGCGCTGGGTCAAGCCGGGGCCGGGTGAAGGTCAGGGCAAGCCGCCGGAGCCGCCGCCCCCGGGCGTGTGAGACGCTTCGCGCGCTTCGCTTGTTTCGACTGGTCGGGACAGGCGGTGGCGAAGCCCGCCGGC
>JAIVHR010000002.1:0-13441 GCA_020200935.1 Sphingomonadales bacterium | reverse complement strand
GCGCTGGCCATGGCGAGGGCGGGAGCCGATGCTCCCGCCCTTGTCACGTCCGAAGACGGCTGGTCGCGCCGATCGGCGCTCGACTGGATCGAGGCAAGGATCGCCGACCAAGCCGACTTGCTGATCGGCTGCGATTTCTCTTTCGCCCTGCCCTTCGCCGATTGCGGCGCCTATTTCCCGCAATGGTCCGCGAGCCCCGCCGACGCGAAGGCGCTTTGGAACTGCGTCGAAGGGCTGAGCGCCGATGAGCCGCATTTTTCGGCTTCGAGGCTGGCCGACCATCCCGAACTCGCCCGCCACTTTCGTAGCCATGCCGGGGGCCAAACGCATGTCGGCGACCTGTTCGAGCCCGGTCTCGGGCGGCTGCGCGTCACCGAGAAGGCCTGCCGCGAGCAGGGGCTCGGCAACGCCGCCTCCTGCTTCAACCTGATTGGCGCTTCGCAGGTCGGCAAATCGAGCTTTACCGGGATGCGGATGCTGCACCGTCTCTCGGGCCGGATCGCGATCTGGCCGTTCGATCCGCTGCCCGAAACCGGGCCCGTGCTGGTCGAGATCTATACCGCGCTCGCCGCGCGCCGGGCCGGGCTGACCGGGCCGACCAAGCTGCGCGCGCGCCAACCGCTCGACGCCGCCCTCGCCGCGCTCGGCTCGCGCCCGCACGACCCGATCGACCGCTATGACGATCACAGCACCGACGCCCTGCTCGGCGCGGCCTGGCTGCGTCATGCCGCCGGCGATGCCGGGCTATGGCGGCCGAAAGCGCTCGACGCTTTGCTCGCGCAAACCGAGGGCTGGACCTTCGGCGTTTCCTGAGTCACCAGACCTGCGTGACCACGACGTTCAGCGAAGCTTAACGCCGCGCAAAGTTAGCTTGCCGGCCGAAACCATGATGGCGCCCCGGCAACGAGGCAGACGGACATGACCGATACCGACGGTACCACCACAACGAACGGCGATCGGCGCGGCGTACTGGGCTGGATCGAGCGGACCGGAAACCGGCTGCCCGACCCGGTCTTCATCTTCTTCTATCTGATCGCCGGGATCATCGTCATCAGCGTCATCGCGGCGCTCGCCGGCGCTTCCGCATTCCATCCGACCGAAATCGACGAGGCGACCGGCGCGACGCGCGTGATCGCCGCCGAAAGTCTGCTCTCGCCCGCCAACATTCAGCGCCTCTGGGTCGAGATGCCGGCCACCTTCACCCATTTCCATCCGCTCGGCTATGTCCTGGTGGTGATGCTCGGCGCCGGTGTCGCCGAACGATCGGGACTGTTCGGCAGCGCGATGCGCGCCGCCGTGCGCGATGCGCCCAAATTCCTGCTGACGCCGATTGTCGCGCTGGTGGCGATGATCGGCAACCTCGCCGCCGACGCCGCCTATGTCGTGCTGATACCGCTCGCCGGCGTGATCTACGCCGCCGCACGCCGCCATCCGATCGCCGGGATAGCCGCCGCCTTCGCCGGCGTGTCGGGCGGCTTTTCGGCCAACCTGCTGCCGGGCCAGCTCGATGCGCTGCTCTTCGGCATCACCGAAGCCGCGGTCGAGACCGTGTTTCCCGACTTCCAGGCGAACATCGCGGGCAACTGGTATTTCATCATGGCGATGACGGCCATATTCCTGCCGGTCATCTGGTACGTTACCGACCGGCAGATCGAGCCGCGCCTCGGCCGCTATATTCCGACCGGCGCGCAGGCGGTTGCCGCCGGCGCGGCGCGGACGTCGGATGCGTCGGATATGCCCGACAGCGGCGATCCGGCGATGATCGGCGGTGGCGAACCCGAAACGGCCGGCGGCACCGCCGACGACGCCGATGCCGACCAGCCGCTTGCCGCGGCCCAGCGGCGCGGCCTGGTTCGCGCCGGATGGGCGGCGCTCGGCATCGTCGCGCTGTGGATTTTCTTTACCGTCGGTCCGGGTACGCCGCTGATCGACGAAGCCGCGACGCCCGAAGCGCGGCTGGCGCCCTTCTATCAATCGCTCGTCGCCGGCTTCTTCCTGTTGTTCCTCGTTTCGGGGTGGGCCTATGGCGCGGCGGCCGGCACGATCGGCGACCATCGCGATCTCGTCAAGATGATGTCGGACTCGATGGCCGATCTCGCCTATTATCTCGTGCTGGCCTTCGCCGCCGCGCATTTCGTCGCGATGTTCGCCTGGTCCAATCTCGGGCTGATCATCGCCGTGCATGGCGCCGACGGGTTGCGCGCGCTGGCGCTGCCGGCGCCTTTGCTGCTGGCGCTGGTGGTGATCTTCACCGGTCTGCTCAATCTGTTCGTCGGCTCGGCGAGCGCGAAATGGGCGCTGCTCGCACCGGTGCTCGTGCCGATGCTGATGCTGCTCGGCATTTCGCCCGAAATGACCACCGCCGCCTATCGCGTCGGCGACAGCGCGACCAACATCATCACGCCGCTGATGGTGTATTTCCCGCTAATCCTCGTTTTCTGCCAGCGCTGGCAGAAGGATTTCGGCCTCGGGAGTCTTGCCGCGATGATGCTGCCCTATTCGATCTGGATGCTGGCTGGCGGGATTCTGCTCGTCATCGGCTGGGTCGCGCTCGGCATTCCGCCGGGCCCCGGAGCGGAGATTTTCATCGATCCGGCGGGCCTGTCCTGAGTTCAAGGCCTTGGGGGCCTCTGGACCTCCCAGCCGATTTCGCGCATGGAAGCGCCGATTTTGGGCCGGATTAGCTCAGCTGGTAGAGCAACCGCCTTGTAAGCGGTAGGTCGTCCGTTCGAGTCGGACATCCGGCACCATCCTGAACACCCTCCGCGACGTCAGCAGTCGCGCAGTGCCGCGAGCATCGGCTCCAGGTTGTTCGTGCGGTTGGCGATCGGCAATTCGGCGGTGCGTTGATAATCGCGCATGATACCGACCGCTTCGCGCATCACCGGACAGGCGCGCGACCGCCGGCCGGCGAGAAGATAGACTTCGGATGCCTCCTGCAACCGCACCGCCAAGGTCATCGGACCGGAAACGACATTGCCCGAACGGCGGATCAGCGACCGCTTCATGGCGATCGCCTCGTCCGCCAGCCGGACAGCCTCGTCGGCACGGCCGCGGGTTGCCAGGATATGCCCCTTGAAGATGGCGACGACGGTGAAGAGCTCCTTGGGACCGGCATCCTCCGGGCCCTCCTCGATGCTCTGCCGTGCCCGGGCGACCGCTTCGGTCGCCAGCGCGTCGGCGCGTTCGATGTCGCCGCCGGCAAAGGCCGCCTGGGCGACGGTTTGAAGGATCGTCACGAGACCGTAAATGTCGCGTGGCGCATAGCCGGATGCTTCGGCCACCGCCCGGTGGATGGCCAGCGATTCATCGAGGACGCGGCGCGCCTCTTCGGGGCGCTGAAAATAGGCGTGATAGGCGCCCATCATGCGCAGCAATTCCGCCCTGGCGCGTCTGACATCGGCTGCCGCGCGGAGATTGGCGGGCATATTCGCTATCAGCTCGAGCCCGCCACGATAGACATCCCCGGCCGGCTCCGGCTCCCCCTCCCAGGCCAGCGCGTTGCCTTCATGGAGATAGGTCATGGCGAGCGCGCCGGCGCTGTCGGGATCGAGCTCCGGGAGCTCCTCGAGCAATCCGCGCGCTTCGACCGCATTGGCCTTGGCGGTCTCGAAATTGCCGTCGGAAAAGAGCGCGCTGTCGGCCATCACGGCGATCACCTGGCCGAGCGAAGCCTGGATGTCGCGACGCGCCGGATAGTCGGCATGCAGCCGTTCGAGCAGCGCCCGCGAGCGCGCGTATGAACGCTGCGCGCGCTCGGTCAGCCCGACATTGCCGCCGCCGGTGCGCGCACCGATAACCTCGGCGAGACGGAAATGGCCGCGCGCGGCTTCGTAGCGCACATCGACATCGGCATCGGCGTCGGCGGCGAGCGATTCGAGATAGCGCTGGGCGGTATCGGCGATCAGCAAACGCGCCCGGACCGAGCCCGGCACCCGGCTCACCTCGTCATACACGTCGAACATCAGCGACCGCGCGATCGCGCGGGTATCGGCGAAGCGCGCCTCGGCCCGGGCGCGCTGCTGCTCGGCCTGCGAATAGGCATAGATGGTCGCGGCAAAGGCGCCGATCAGCAGCAGCAGCATTGCCGCGCCGGCGACCACCGGTGTGCGATTGCGGGCGAAGAACTTGCCGAAGATATAGCGCCGCCCGGCCTCGCGCGCTTCGACCGGATAATCGCCGAGAAAGCGTTCGATATCGCGCGCCATGGCGCCGGCGCTCGGATAGCGGTCGGCGGGATCGTCGGCCGTCGCCCTGGCGATGATCGTCGACAGATCGGCGTCCCTGGCATCGTCGCCGGCCAGTCGGTCGAGCAGCTTGCCGAGCGAATAGATGTCGGTCAGCGTCGTCGCCGGGGCACCGCTATAGCGCTCGGGCGCGGCATAGCCGGGGGTCAGGCTGAGCTGCGTGGTGGCGCGCTCCTTGGCGCCCTCGGCCGCTTCGTCTTCCTGCGGCCGCGCGATGCCGAAATCGATCAGCTTGGGCGTGCCTTCGGAGGTCACCAGCACGTTGCTCGGCGTCAGATCGCGATGGACGATCAGATTCTGGTGCGCGAAGCCGACCGCGCGGCAGACCTGGATCAGCATCGCCAGCCGGTCGGCAAGCGCGAGATGGCGGTTGTCCGCCCATTCGGTGATCGGAACGCCCTCGATATATTCCATCACGAAGAAGGGCGCGCCGTCCTCGGTGGTGCCACCGTCATAGAGCCGCGCGATGTGCGGGTGGGAAAGATCGGCGAGGATCTGCCTCTCGCGTTCGAACCGCTCGACCAGCGCCTCGGACATGACGCCGGGGCGGATCAGCTTGATCGCTACCTGGTGATCGAAGTCGCCGGCATCGCGTTGCGCCTTGAACACCGCGCCCATGCCGCCCTGACCGAGCAATTCGACGACGCGATAGGAGCCGATGCGGTCGGGCGGGTCGATCTCGGCTTCCTCGAAATCGGGCGCACCCGTCGCCAGCCGGTCGCCAGCGCGCTCGTGCGAACCCAGCAGATGGAGCACCCGCGCGCGCAATGTCTCGTCATCGTCGCAATTCGCCTCGATCCAGCCCCTCCGGTCACCCTCCGCTTCGCCCAAAGCTGCTTCGAGCAGGGCAAGCGCGCGCCGTTCGAACTCGGCGTCGGCGCTCACACATCCTGCTCCAGCGCATCGAGGAGCCAGGCCCGCGCCGCCGCCCAGCGCCGCTTGACCGTCGCATCGGAGAGTTCGGTGACCTCGGCGATGTCGGCGATGCTCATGCCGCCGAAATAGCGCATCTCGACGATATTGGCCTTGACCTCGTCGATCGCCGCCAGCCGCAACAGGGCATGGTGCAACGCCCGCATATCGGCCTGCGGATGCTCCTGCAGGTTGGTCACCAAGGTCACCCGATGATGCCGGCGCTTGTTGGCCTGCTTGGCGCGGACATGGTCGATCAGCACCCGGCGCATGGCGGTAGAGGCGACGGCGAGGAAATGCGCCCGGTCGCGCCAGTCGTTCGATTCGGACTTGATGAGTCTCAGCGCGGTCTCATGGACGAGATCTCCGGGGGACAGCGAGACCTGGCGCTCGCTGACGAGCATGCCGGAAGCGGCCTGCCGCAGCCAGGGATAGAACAGCTGGATGAGACGATCCTGCGAACGCCCGTCGCCGGCCCGCCATTCTTCAAGCAACTGGGTGGCCTGCGCCACCTCGAATTCGGCCATTTTCACCCCCGGCCAACTGTACTGCCGCACGCAGCTTAGGCAAATCTCGGCAACATCTCCATGCTCTTGTCGAGATTATCCCGTTTCGGCACGGACTATCGAGGCTGGACCGGGTCCTGCCCGGCTGTAAGATGCGGGTGAATTTCCTTTCCCGTATACGATGGAGAACGCCATGGCCGGTCCGCTCGACGGCATCCGCATCATCGAACTGGCCGGCATCGGCCCCGGGCCTTTTTGCGGCATGATGCTCGCCGATCACGGCGCCGAGGTGATCCGTATCGATCGGATCGGCGGCACGATCCTGCCCTTCGATCCGCTCGCCCGCTCGCGCAAATCGATCGCCGTCGACATGAAGAGCGAGGACGGCGTGGCGATTGTCCGCGATCTCGTCAGAGGGGCCGACGGGCTGATCGAGGGCTTCCGTCCGGGCGTCACCGAACGACTGGGCCTCGGGCCGGACGTCCTTCTGAAAGACAATCCCAAGCTGGTCTACGGCCGCATGACGGGCTGGGGCCAGACCGGGCCCTATGCCGAATATGCCGGCCACGACATCAACTATATCGCGCTGTCGGGCTCGCTCCACACGATCGGCCGCAAGGGCGAAAAGCCCGTGCCGCCGGTCAACTATCTCGGCGATTTCGGCGGCGGCGGGATGATGCTCGCCTTCGGCATGGTGTCGGCGCTGCTCGCGGTGAAGAACGGAGCCGGCGGTCAGGTCATCGATTGCGCGATGACCGACGGCTCGGCGGTCGTCTCGGCGATGACCTGGGGCTTTTACGGCGGCGGCTTCTGGGCCGACGAGCGCGGCGTCAACCGGCTCGACACCGGCGCGCATTATTACGACGCCTATGAGACCAGCGACGGCAAGCATGTCGCGATCGGCTCGATCGAGCCGCAATTCTACGCGCTGCTGATGGAGAAGCTCGGCCTGACCGACGACGAGGATTTCGCGGCGCAGAACGATCAGTCCCGATGGCCCGCATTGACCGAGCGGCTGACCGGGATCTTCAAGACCAAAACGCGCGACGAATGGTGCGCGATCATGGAGCATACCGATATCTGCTTCGCCCCGGTGCTGTCGCTCGCCGAGGCGCCCGGCCATCCGCACAACAAGGCGCGCGGTACCTTCGTCGATGTCGGCGGCGTCATCCATCCGGCCCCCGCCCCGCGCTATTCGGGCACGACGACCGACGCGCCGCGACCGGCGCCCAAGCTCGGCGCGGATACCGAGGCGATTCTTGGCGAGCTGGGCTATGACGCTGATGCCATAACAGCGCTCCGCGAGGGTGGGACGGTCGGCTAGAGTTCCCGTGCTCCTGCGAAAGCAGGAGCCCAGAGCCGCAAGCGTTGTCCCAAGCCGCCCTGGGCTCCTGCTTTCGCAGGAGCACAAGACCTTAAGCGCTCTCCAGCAACGCCCGCATCGCCGCGACGAGCGCCAGCGGCTGGTCGACCATCACGTGATGCTCGCTGTCGGGGATCGCCACGAAGGGCGTGCCCTCGGGAAGATCGCGCTTGAGCCCCGCGACGACCTCCTCGCTCATGATCCAGCTCTTGTCGCCATGGACGATCGCCAGCGGGCATGGCGCCGCTATCGCCCTGGCGCGGCTGTCGAGCCTGGCGGTGTTGGCATAGTTGGACGGGTCGAAGCACCAGCTCCAGCGCCCGTCCGCGAGTTCGGCCAGCGACTTGCGCGCGATCATGTCGGCGATGAAGACATTGTCGCAGCCCTGCGGCGGCATGAAGCGAAAACGGGCAAGCCCCTCTTCGAGGCTGTCGAAATAGCGCCGCGGCTTGGGCTTGAACCGGTCGCTCGAGGGCTGGTGCTGCATATCGAGCGAGGAATCGATGATGATCGCCTGGCGCGCCCAGCCTTCGGGGTCGGCCGCCGCGGTCGCGGTCGGCGCGCCGCCGAAGCTGTGGCCGGCGAGCGCCACCGGCCCCGCTTCGAGCAGCCCGGCCGCCTCGGCGACCACGCGCATGTCGCGGGCATGCTGATCGATCGCATAGGAATCGCGCCAGTCCGACCCGCCCATCCCGGCCATCGACATCGCCGCGACCCGCCAGTCCGCGGCGAAAAACGGCGCGAGATGCGCCCACCACCAGGCATGCGCGCCGCCGCCATGAAGCAGGAACAGCCCCGGCTTCCCTTTTTCGCCCCAGACCAGATATTCGATCCCGGCGCCCTCGCTGGTCACCCTATGGCGCTCGGGCCGCTGCGCCATCGCCCATTCGAACCAGGCCGGCGCGGGCGGCTCCTCACCGTCGAAGGGCACCAGGATGCGTTGGTCGTCGGTCGGTGCGTCCATGCCGCCCTGTCGAGCATGGCTTTACGTTCACGTCAACCTTGCTAGGGGTGATGTGCTCCCGCGAAGGCGGGAGCCCAGGCCCGCACTCTCGGATTTCTCCCGAACCGCCGGACTGGATTCCCGCCTTCGCGGGAAAACTGATAGTGCAGAGGACTCGTAGGGAGAGCGATCATGACCAATCCGGGAATGGACGAGGACGTCTTCGAGGCCTTCATCGAGCAATTGAAGCGCTTTGTGCGCGAGCGGCTGGTACCGGCCGAGGAGCAGACGATCGCCGACAACCAGGTGCCCGACGACATCGTCGCCGAGATGCGCGAGATGGGGCTGTTCGGGATCACCATGCCGATCGAATATGGCGGGGCGGGGATGAATGTCTCGCAATATATCGAGACGATGCGGCAGCTCAGCTGGGCGACGCCGGCCTTCCGCTCGCTGGTCTCGATCAATGTCGGCATGACCTGCACCTCGATCCTCAAACAGGGCACCGAGGAGCAGAAATCCGAATGGCTGCCGCGGCTCGCCAACGGCGCGATCGCCGCCTTTGCCTTGACCGAGCCCGACAGCGGCTCGGACAGCGCCGCGCTCAAGACGCGCGCTATCAAGGATGGCGACGATTATGTCCTTACCGGCACCAAGCGCTACATCACCAACGCGCCGTTTGCCGATCTCGTCCTCGTGATGGCGCGCACCAACCCGGAAAAGCTCCCCAAGAACGCCCATATCAGCTCCTTCCTCGTCCCCGCCGACACGCCCGGCGTGACGATCGGCAAGCCCGACGCGAAGATGGGGCAGCAAGGCGCGCAGATCGCCGACGTGATCCTCGAGGAGGTCCGCGTCCCGGCGAGCGCTTTGCTCGGCGGCGAGGAGGGCAAGGGCTTCGTCGCGGCGATGCAGTCGCTCGACAATGGCCGCCTCTCGGTCGCCGCGGCCTCGGCCGGTTATGCGGCACGGGCGCTCGAAAGCGGGCTGCGCTATGCGATGGAGCGCAAGGCCTTCGGCGAGCCGATCGCGCAGTTCCAGCTGATCCAGGCGATGCTCGCCGATTCGAAGGCCGAGATCTACGCCGCCGAATGCATGATCGCCGACGCCACCCGCCGCGCCGATGCGGGCGAGCGCATCTCGCTCGAGGCGAGCTGCGCCAAGATGTTCGCCAGCGAAATGTGCGGCCGCGTCGTCGACCGGGTGGTGCAAATCCATGGCGGCGCCGGCTATCTCAAGGAATATGACGCCGAACGCTTCTTCCGCGACGCTCGTCTCTACCGCATCTACGAGGGCACGACCCAGATCCAGCAGCTGGTGATCGCCAAGAACATGATTCGGGATTTCGCGGCTTCGGCATGAATCGGGACAGCGTCGATATCGCGATCGTCGGCACCGGGCATGGCGGCGCCCAGGCGGCGATCATGCTGCGGCAGCTGAAATTCGCGGGCCGCATCGCGCTGATCGGCGCCGAGCCCGACCCGCCCTATGAGCGCCCGCCGCTGTCGAAGGATTATCTCGCCGGCGAGAAGCCTTTCGAGCGGATATTGCTGCGGCCCGAGAAATTCTGGGCCGAGCGCGATATCGCGCTGATGGCCGGGCGGCGAGTGACGAAGGTCGATCCCGACGCGCACGGGCTTACATTCGAGGATGGCGACACGCTCGGCTATGGCAGGCTGATCTGGGCCGCCGGGGGTACGCCGCGGCGCCTCGCCCGCGGCGGCGCAGATCTCGCCGGCATCCATGCGATCCGATCGCGCGGCGATGTCGATGCGTTGCTTGGCGATCTCGCCGGCGCCGGGCGCGTGGTCGTGATCGGCGGCGGCTATATTGGGCTCGAGGCGGCCGCGGTGCTGACCGGGCTCGGCAAGCAGGTCTGCCTGCTCGAAGCGCTCGACCGCGTGCTCGCCCGCGTCGCAGGCGAGGCGCTCTCGCAATTCTACCAGACCGAACATCGCGCGCATGGCGTCGACCTACGGACCGGCATCATGGTCGATCATATCGAGGGCGAGCGCGGGCGAGTCACCGGCGTCAGGCTCGCCGACGGCGAGGTCGTCCCGGCCGATATCGTCATCGTCGGCATCGGCATCGTGCCCGAGGTCGCGCCGCTGATCGAGGCCGGCGCCGCGGGCGGCGCCGAGAGCTGTGGCGGCGTCATGGTCGACGGGCATTGCCGGACGAGCCTTGCCGACATCTACGCCGTCGGCGATTGCGCGGCGCATGCGAACAGCTTCGCCGACTGCGCGGTGGTGCGGCTCGAATCGGTACAGAATGCCAACGACATGGCGGCCACGGCGGCGAGGCACATCACCGGCAGCCCGGCGCCCTATGAGGCGGTGCCCTGGTTCTGGTCGAACCAGTATGACCTGAAGCTCCAGACCGTCGGCCTCAGCCAGAGCCACGACGAAGCCGTGTTGCGCGGCGACCCCGCCTCGCGCAGCTTCTCGGTGGTCTATCTGAAAGAGCACCGCGTCATCGCGCTCGACTGCGTCAATGCGACGAGGGATTATGTCCAGGGGCGCAAGCTCGTGGTCGGGCGGGTGAAGCCGGACAAGATGCAGCTCGCCGACCCCGATGTGCCGCTGAAGGACCTCACATGACCGTTCGCCCTGAGCTTGTCGAAGGGCTGTCCTTCTTGACCCGCCGAAAAGAAAGAGCAGGGCTTCGACAAGCTCAGCCCGAACGAAGCTAAACGGGCTCGCTCACCCCGTATCCGCGCGCCACGCTATGCGTCCGCACCTCGCCCGCCCCGAGCGCCTCGGCCATCACCTGAAGCGCGGCCTCGATATCGTGGAGGCCGCCGCAAAGGAAGAAATCGAGCGCGGCATAACGATGTTCGGGCCAGCTATGGATCGAGATATGCGATTCGGCGAGCAATGCGACGCCGGTCACCCCCTGCCCTTCGCCGAAGCGATGCAGGCGGATATCGAGCAATGTCGCGCTGGCCGCCGCCGCCGCCGCCCGCAGCGCCCGCTCGATCAGCGCCGCATCGTCGAGCGCGGCGCTGCAATCATGCAGGTCGGCCAGCAGGTGGCGACCGTCATAGGGGCGTGGTAGGGCCGCGTCTCGTAGCCCGCCGCGCGCAGGGTCGCCTCGACGGTCCAGAAGCTTTGCGGCGCCACGTAAGGCGATCCGCTCTGCACCGAGATCACCGCGCCGGGCGCCAACCGCTGGCGGAGTGCGCGATAGAAGCTGGTGGTATAGAGCTTGCCGAGCGAGAAATCGGTCGGATCGGGGAAATCGACGATCACCGCGTCGAACCGCTCCTCGGCTTCGCGCACCCAGCGAAAGCCGTCGGCATTGATCACCGTCAGCCGCGGATCGGAGAGCGCATCCTCGTTGAGGCTGGCGAGCAAAGGCGTGTCGCGGAACAGCCCGGTCATCGCCGGGTCGAGATCGACGAGCGTCACTTGCTCGACCGCCGGATGGCGCAGCACTTCGCGCGCGGCGAGCCCGTCGCCGCCGCCGAGGATCAGCACATTGCGCGGCGCGGCCACCCGGCCGAGCGCGGGGAGCACCAGCGCCTCGTGATAGCGATATTCGTCGCGCGAGGAGAATTGCAGATTGCCGTTGAGATAGAGCGAGATGCTGTCGCCATAGCGGGTCAGCACGATGCGCTGAAAGCGCGTCGAATCGGCGTGGATGATGCGCTCGTCGAAATAGGCGGTCTCGGCGAAACGCTGCAGCCGGTCCGAAGCGACGAAGCCGGCGACCAGCGAGGCGGCGACGAGGATGCCGACCAGCATCTCGACGCCGTAGCGGCGGCCGGGCTGGATCCAGACCAGCGCCAGCGCCACCGCGACATTCATCAGCCCGAACAGGAAGCCGGTGCGGATCATGCCGATAAAGGGCATCAGGATCAGCGGGAACAGCAGGCTCGCCGCGAGCGCGCCGACATAATCGAAGGTCAGCACCGTCGAGACGGTCTCGCGGAAATCGAAATCGCCCTTGAGGATGCGCATCAAGAGCGGGATCTCGAGCCCGACGAGAAAACCGATCGCGGTGACGAGGCTGTAGAGCGCGATGCGGAAACCATCGACCACCGGGAACAGCATGAAGAGCAGCGCCGCCGCCCAGCCGCCGATCGCCGCGATCAGGATCTCGGCGCGGATGAACAGCCGCATCTCGCCCGACGTCACATAACGCGAGCACCAGCTGCCGATCCCCATCGCGAAGAGATAGACGCCGATGACGGTCGAGAATTGGGTGACCGTGTCGCCGAGCAGGTAGCTGGCGATGGTCGAGGCGAGCAATTCGTATACGAGCCCGCAGGTCGCGATGACGAAGACCGACGCGATCAGCGCCATCGCGAGGGGGCGGTTGGGGGACGAGGTTACCTCAGCCACACAAACCAACTTCCGTTCGCCCTGAGCTTGTCGAAGGGCTGTCCTTCCTTTTCAATCGATCGAGAAAGGAGAAAGGCAGGGCTTCGACAAGCTCAGCCCGAACGGGGTGGGACACGAGGAACATCCAATCACCCATGCACCGAGGCGGCGACGATGATCGCGATGCCGATGGCGATCGCCCCGGCGAAGATCGCCACCGCCGTATTCTGCTTCTGCTCGATCTCTTCCCAGAGCTTTCCCGGGGTTAGCAGATCGAGGATGACGAAGGATATGATGAAGAGGACGATGCCGATCGCGGCATAAATCAAAGTGTTCAAAACGATTGCCAAGTCCATGGTGTATCTCCCTGTGAATTGTTGTTATTTTCCTCGTGGCCCGCGGCCGATAATGACCCCGCCCGGGCCGCGATCCGCGCTCGCCCGCTGGCCGTCGGCGAAGGGCGAATAGCCGGCGAAGGAAGCGTAGGCGAAGCCGGCCGCGACGATCAGGCACCAGAGGCCGAACAGGAACAATCCGCGGCTCATTGGCTGGTTCTCCTACCGCGGTTCCGTTCGTCCTGAGCGAAGTCGAAGGGAGAGAATCCCGCACTCGCTAGTGAAGTGCCCTCGCCCTTCGACAAGCTCAGGACGAACGGAGAACGGGGCATTGGTCTAATCATCATCGTCCCCCGCGAAATCGCTGTCGCTCCGGCGCCGGCTCTCGAAGCTCAGATGCCTGATCCACATCCAGAGCGCCGGCGCGAGCACCAGCAGGAGCGCCAAGAGCAGGTTCGAGAAGAAGGTCGCGCCCTTGGCGATGGTGATCTCGATCGTCGCATTGTCGCTGCTGAAATAGCCCGAGTCTCTCCATTGGCTGCCCGCGGCATAGGCGGTGAGGTCGTAGGTACCGGCCGGGATGCGCGAGAACTTGCTCGATGAGGAGCGGCTGCCCTCGCTCCAGCTGCCTTCCGAATCGGTGCCCGAATAGCGTTCGACGACGTTCGACGCTTCGTAGACATCGCCGGTTTCGCGGTTGGTCAGCGTATAGCCGAGATCGATCCAGCTATTCTCGATCCCCGGCGCGCGCGCCGAAACGGTCACGCCCTGGCTCGGCCGGTCGAGCACCACCGGCCCGATCGTCGCCGC